>CAZGCG010000027.1:0-17553 GCA_964524205.1 uncultured Sphingobacterium sp.
GAAAGGATATCTTCACCGGTTCCTGATTCCCAGCTTTTAACATATTGATAAGGCTGCGGTTACTCATATCCTTTGTCAGACGGTACCTTCCAGCCTTAACTTTAACCGGGTAATCCATGTTCTGGGCAGCATTCAGAAATGAAAGGGTGTCTTTTACCATTTTTTCTGAACTGATAATGGAATAAACATCCTTAAAATCAGAACCTGTGGGGATATAGAGGTAATCTTTATTACCTGTAACGTTTGGTTTAAAATATTTGAGATAATAATTAATGCCTTTACCTGCAAGTATAATAAGCACCAGAGCAAGGATCGCGAAGATAACCTTTGTTTTTAAACCTATCCCTTTTGACTTTTCTTCTACCATTCTAAAATGTATTCTATTTTCTATAATTTAATTTTCTCAAGGCCAGAATCCCACCATACAGATTCCTGACATTCTGAAACCCATTCATAAGTAAAAATCTTCTGGCAGTTTCACTGCGCAGTCCATGCTGGCAAATTACAATCAGTTCCATATTCTTCAAATCTTCCAGCTCTTCGGGATTCTTCAACAAAATACCCAATGGTATATTTTGGCCTCCCAGGTTAAATGTCTGAAATTCAATTTGTTCCCTAACATCAATGATCTTAAAGGGGACGGGTTCACAATTTCGCTCAATGAACTCAGCCGGACTAATATCTGTTGTTTTAATTTCCGCCACCCAAAACAACATCAATAGGTGTACCAATACTTACTTTATTCAAAGTATCACTAATGGCCGGGAACTGTTTTATAACCCTTGCATTTGCAGTATCCCGCACTCCTTCAAAGCTAACTGTCCCTAAAGTTAAAGAAGAACCTAAGAGTGCCATTCTGGCTTCACTGAGATCTAAACCAAGCAAATTAGGAATATCGACTTCACTGGCACCCAGGCCATCTCCTAAAACGAGGTTGATGCTTGATCCCTTAGGGATTGACTGTCCTTTTGTAATTATATTACCTCCAAACAAGGCTTCCAGAATTACATCTTTTGCAACATCTGATTTGTAGGTAGTATCACCAACCTTTAACTGATAATTATTAAGTATAGATCGGACTTCAAGAAATGTTCTGCCCTGAATATCAGGGAATTTAATATTGGGAGCATCTCTGGTGATGATCAGATAAATTGTCCGGTTTGATTTTACATTTGTGTTCGGGTCAGGATCCTGTTCCACAACTACGCCCGGGGGCTGGTCTATCAGGTAAATGGAGTCATTTATCTGATATCTTAAACCCTTTTCCTCAAGTAGTTCAACAGCTTTTTCAATGCTCAAACCCTTAAGTTTTGGTACAGGCATCCCTTCGCCATGGTGTGTATAAAACCCCAGGCTGTAAAATATGACGATCAGGAAAAGTAAAATAGATCCGGTGGCTATAATGAGGTTTTTCCGAAAGGTTTTCGTCTGTAAATAGTCTATAAATTTGCTCATTATGATCTTCTTTGTTTTAATTACAGGATAAATGCCAGTAACATAAGAATATAATTATTTAATCCTAAGATTTCTCAGATTGGTTAATTGCAATTATCCTCAAAAATAATTATTAGTTCGGCATTAACGAAGATAAATATTAGCATAGCTATCATTCAATTGTTTTAAAATTTATCTTTGGAGCCATGAAATTACCCTATTCTGATTTGAGCTGATTGAAATGTTAGTTTAGATGATGAAGGTTATTTAGGGAAACATGATTCAGAAAGAATTATGTTTCTTACTTAGCATACCCATTATGATGAAAAAAACAATAGCACTGGTAACAGGTGGATTTACAGGAGAATCTGTAGTTTCTTTTAAGAGCGCAGACTTCGTTGAAAGTAAGATTGACAGAAACAAATACGATGTTTTTAAGATAGTTGTACTAAAGGATGAATGGTATTATTCCGATTCAGGTTCAGTAAAACACCTGGTAGATAAGAATGATTTTTCTATCACCCTGAGTGGAACAAAAATAGTTTTCGATGTTGCTTTTATTATGCTTCATGGGGCTCCGGGCGAAGACGGCAAACTTCAGGGTTATTTTGACTTGCTGAATATTCCTTATACCAGCTGTGATGCTTTGACATCTGCCTTAACAATGAATAAAGGTTACTCCAAAGCAATTGTTAATGGAATCAAGGATCTGCACATTGCAAAATCGGTTCAGTTATTTGATAATACCCCGAATTCAAGCCAGCATCTGCTGGATACACTGGTACTTCCCTTATTCATTAAACCGAACAATGGTGGAAGCAGTATTGGGATGAGTAAGGTTAAAACTGCTGATGAATTGCCCGATGCACTTACAAAAGCCTTTAATGAAGACAGTCAGGTGCTGGTAGAAGAATTTATCCAGGGTCGTGAATTTTCGATAGGAGTTTATAATGGCCTTGAGGGGATTCGGGTATTACCAAGTACTGAAGTGATACCTTCCAATGACTTTTTTGATTTTGAAGCTAAATATACGCCGGGTGCAACTGAAGAAATTACTCCGGGCAGAATGTCTGAAGAAGAAAAGGAAAGGGTAGAACGTATCGTTTCTGATATCTATCATAAACTAAATTGCAAGGGGATGGTTCGTATTGATTACTTCCTTCAGGACCTTAGTTCCGATTTTTATTTTGTCGAGATTAATACTATTCCGGGTCAGACGGCGCAGAGTTTTATTCCGCAGCAGCTTAGAGCTGCCGGACTGGATATCACTGAGTTTTATGGAGAATTAATTGAAAAGGCCCTGGCAGGTAAAGACTAGATAGAATAGTTTAATATCATTTCATCAGATACTTTTACACTTTTTCCGTCGGCAATATTGATCATTACATAGTCAAACCAGCCGTCACAGGCTACTTTACCGGTTTTACTGATTCTGATCTCAAATTTAACGCGGCAACCTTTTGAGTTGATGGTTTCAATACCGGTTTGTACTGTAAATGTATCACCAAGTCCGAGTGGCCTTTTGTAATCCACAAATGCTGATCTGACAACCCATCCCAAACCCATTTTAAGGAAATCTTCTATGGGCATTTTATAACAGGTTTCCATCTGTTCATATCTGGCTGCGAGGACATAATCAAAATAGGTGCTGTTATGAACATGATTAAACATGTCAATATCATCCGGCCTGACTTTGAACTCCGATGTAAAACTGCTGTAGCTGGGCTTTGATTCCATCTCGCGAAATTCGGGCAATTATATGAGAATAGGAAATGATGTTATTTAGTTGTTAGTGGTTGGTTGTTAGTTGTTAGTAAATTCTATTAATTGGAAATGATGTGGTTATTGACAACATTTTCTATTACTTAGATATTTAAAAATTGCTTTTGGGGCTAACCTATATTAATATCTTGCGCCTAATTTTCAATGAACCATTAATTCACCAACAACTAACAACTAACAAACCAGCAACTAAATCATTTGCAATTGAACTTTCATTTCCATATCTTTGCATCCAATTAAAATAATTATAAACCGCTTTAATATTATTCAGGTAATGTATTTAAGTACAGAGTACAAGGCAGACATTTTTGCCAAACACGGAAAAGGTGCAACAGACACCGGTTCTGCAGAAGGACAGGTAGCATTATTTACCGCTCGTATTGCTCATTTAACCGGGCATTTGAAACAAAACAAGAAGGATTTTTCTACACAACTATCTCTTCAGAAATTAGTAGGTAAACGTCGTGCCTTACTTGCATATCTTTACAAAAAAGATATCAACCGGTATCGTGCAATTATCAAAGCATTAGAGTTAAGAGATATCATAAAATAATCTTAGCAAGAATTGCGAAGCCATCCTCTTATTTGTAGGATGGCTTTTTTACTTTGTAAAAAATAAAATCAATATAAAAGAAGATGTGCTCAAAAGAGGAAAAGTACATCGCCATTAAAACAAATGAGTTATAACGCAATTAAAAAAACATTCGATCTTGGCGATGGCCGTATGATCGAAATCGAAACCGGGAAACTGGCTAAACAAGCTGATGGATCTGTTGTTGTAAGAATGGGTGATACCATGCTTCTGGCTACTGTAGTATCAACAGTAGGTGCAAAACCGGGAACTGATTTTTTACCATTATCAGTTGATTATCAGGAGAAATATGCTTCTACTGGTCGTATTCCTGGTGGATTTTTACGTCGTGAGGCCAGATTATCCGATTACGAGGTTCTTATCTCACGTCTGGTAGATCGTGCATTACGTCCGATGTTCCCTGAAGATTATCATGCTGACGTACAGGTGATGATTTCATTGATCTCTGCCGACAAAAATATTATGCCTGATTGCCTTGCAGGTCTTGCAGCATCAGCGGCAATCGCTGTTTCTGATATTCCGTTTAATGGTCCTATCTCTGAAGTTCGTGTTGCTAAAATTGATGGTAAACTGGTTATCAATCCTTATCTAAGTGACCTTGAACGTGCCACAATGGACCTTTTGGTTGCTGGTACTGAGCATGATATCGTAATGGTTGAAGGTGAAGGTGATGAAATTTCTGAAGAAGAAATGGTTGAGGCTATCGAATTTGCTCACAAAGCAATCATTATTCAGGTTCAGGCACAAAAGGAACTTGCTGTTTTGGTTGGTAAAACTGAAAAGCGTGTTTATAGCCATGAAACTCATGATCTTGATCTTAAGGAAAAAGTTTTTGCAGCAACCTATGATAAAGTATATGCTATTGCTAAATCAAAATCATCAAAGCATGAGCGTAGCGATAAATTTTCTGAGGTAATTAATGATTTTATTCTTGAACTTGGTGAAGGGCTTGAAGACATCACAATTTCCCTTGCAAAAAAATACTTCCACGATGTACAATATGATGCAATCCGTAACCTGATCTTAGATGAAGGAATTCGTTTAGATGGTCGTGATTCACGTACTGTACGTCCAATCTGGTCGGAAGTTGGTTATTTACCAACTGCTCACGGTTCTTCTATTTTCACCCGTGGTGAAACGCAGTCATTAACAACAGTAACTCTGGGTGCTAAATCTGATGAGCAATTGATTGATGGTGCTTTCTTTAATGGCTACCAGAAATTCTTATTACACTATAACTTCCCGGCTTTCTCTACAGGTGAGGCTCGTCCTAACCGTGGTACTGGTCGTCGTGAGATTGGACACGGAAATCTGGCTATGCGTTCTTTGAAAAAGGTATTGCCTGGCGATGATAATCCTTACACTATACGTGTTGTTTCAGATATTCTGGAATCAAATGGTTCATCCTCTATGGCTACGGTTTGTGCAGGTACACTTGCACTTATGGATGCTGGTATTAAGATCAAATCACCGGTTTCAGGTATTGCTATGGGATTGATCTCTGATGAAAAAACTGGTAAATACGCAATTTTGACTGATATTCTGGGTGATGAGGATCATTTGGGAGATATGGACTTTAAAGTAACCGGTACCGAAAAAGGTATTGTTGCTTGTCAGATGGACTTGAAAATCAATGGATTAAAGTGGGAAGTATTGACTGCTGCTTTAAAACAGGCTAATGAAGCCCGTCTTCATATCTTAAATGAGATGAAGAAAACCATTGCGGCTCCACGTGAGGATTATAAGCCACATGCTCCACGTATTGTTACACTGAAGATTGATAAAGAATTCATTGGTGCGGTAATCGGCCCTGGTGGTAAGATCATTCAGGAAATGCAACGTGAAACTGGTGCAACCATCGCTATTGAAGAGAAAGATAACTTAGGTATCGTTCAGATCTTTGCTGATAATAAAGAAGCAATTGATAAAGCTGTTAGCCGTATCAAAGCCATCGCTTCAAAACCTGAAGTTGGCGAGATTTATGAAGGTAAAGTGAAAACAATTATGCCTTTTGGCGCATTTGTTGAGATTATGCCTGGTAAAGACGGACTATTGCACATTTCCGAAATTGACTGGAAGCGTTATGAAACAATGGATGGTGTATTAAATGTGGGTGATATCGTTCAGGTTAAACTTCTTGAAGTGGATAAGCAGGGTAAATTAAAACTTTCACGTAAAGCTTTATTGCCAAGGCCTCCGCGTCCTGAGGATGCAAAACCTGCAGCTGAATAATTCTTTGAATTTTATACTTTCAAAACCTGTCATGCTTCCGCATTGGCAGGTTTTGTTATTTACTACCTTTTTTTTCTTAAATTGCTCATGGAGAATATGAAAAAGCAAGAAAAACATATCATCCAGGAACCTTCATCAGATTATGAAAAAGCTGAGCTTGATTTGCTTAAAATAGCCTTGAAAAGATCATATACGGAGCGGTTTCATACCATGACCAGGCTTATGAAAATGAATATCATGTTCAGATAAGCTCAGATAAAGCATAAACCTTCCAATTAATTTATCATGGATGTATTCGACGAAGATCTGCTTCGTTTTTGGAAAATTGCAGGTCAGTTTCATCTAAATATATTATGATAGGTGGTGTTGCAACAAATCAGCATGGCTTCCAGTGCACAATTGAAGATATTTCGAAGACATTAAACAATAATCATATAGCTGCTATTAAAACTGAATATTGCAATACAATTTGTAATTTTGTAATATGAAACATCTGATAGCCCCTTCCGTTTTATCTGCCGATTTTGCTAATCTGCAGAATGATATTGAAATGATTAACCGCAGTGAGGCTGATTGGTTTCATATTGATATAATGGATGGTGTATTTGTTCCAAATATCTCATTTGGCTTTCCGGTCATGAAAGCTATCCAGAAGCATGCAAGCAAACCATTGGATGTTCATTTAATGATAATTGATCCCGACCGTTATCTACTGGAATTTAAACAGGCAGGAGCAGAAAATATTACCGTCCATATCGAGGCCTGTACTCATTTGCACAGAACCCTTCACGCAATCAAAGATCTTGGCTGCAGGGCTGGAGTCGCTGTCAACCCGCATACCCCTGTAACATTACTTGAGGATATCATTGAAGATATTGATCTGGTTTGTCTGATGTCGGTCAATCCGGGTTTTGGCGGACAAAAGTTCATCGAAAATACTTACAAAAAGATACGCTCACTCCGCTCGATGGCTTCAGGCAGAAACGATGGTTTACTAATTGAAATTGATGGGGGTGTTTCAAATCAGAATGCACTTAAATTAATTCAGGCTGGGGCCGATGTGCTGGTTGCAGGTAATGCTGTATTTTCTGCCGCTGATCCGATTTCAGAGATTTCCGGGCTTAAAAATCTTAATCCGGAATTAATAGGTTTATGACTATCATGTTAATGTGAAGCAAGAAAATCTATCATCAGCCAAGTTCTTCACTATCACATTGCATAGGAGAGGGAATCATTCTCTTTCCGTTTCTATATTTTCATTTTTAGTTCTATTCTTTATTTCTGAATCACTGTATGCCCAGGAATTTGGTAGTATTAAAGGAATAATTACATCTGAAAAGGGAGAACTACTCAGTGGCGTAACTGTCCAGGTAAAAAGTACCCGCCTGATTACCCAAACTAACAGAGAAGGTGAGTATTATCTGAGCAAGGTTCCGGTTTCTGCGACACTTTTATTCAGCCGTCTTGGCTATAAGGATTTACAATTGGATCTGGGCCTTATTGCTGATAGAGAGAATGTTCAAAACATTCTGTTAATATCTGATATACAGGCACTTGATGAGGTTCATATAACTGAAAGATATAATGCCAGTAATTTAAAAACTATAGATGCAGCGGCTTTCAATGTCTATCCCCAGACTTCCGGTAGTTTTGAAAGTTTTCTAAAAAACATGCCCGGGGTTTCCGGAAATAACGAATTAAGTTCCCAGTATTCGGTACGCGGAGGAAATTTCGATGAAAACCTGATCTATTTAAACGATATCGAAATTTACAGGCCAATGCAAATCTATTCCGGACAGCAGGAAGGATTGGGTTTTATTAATCCAGATCTGGCAAGTAGTACCAGATTTTCAGCGGGTGGTTTTGAAGCCAGATATGGAGATAAAATATCCTCAATTCTGGATGTCAGGTATAGTAAACCTGATTCATTATCTCTGGATGCTCAAATGGGTTTCCTTTCCAGTTCTGCAGCACTAAAGGTTCCATTCAAGAACAGTTATATCCTTGTGGGAGTTAGAAATAAGAAAAATCAGAGCTTATTGGGAACACAAAATCTTGAAGGGGATTATATCTCAGGCTTCTCCGATTATCAGTTTTTATTCAGGCATGACCTGAGTTCGAAATTGAATTTATCTGTTTTTGGAAATTACAACAAGGGTGATTTAAGTATCAGCCCAAACAGGCGATTGACTGAATTTGGAACATCTGACGAGGTATTGAGGCTTAATGTAAATTATGATGGGGAGGAAAGCAGTAACTATGAATCTCTTATGGCTGCACTAACCCTGGCTTACAATGCCTCAAATTCTTTAAATTTCAAATGGATAAGTTCATTCTCAAGTATCAACGAAAAAGAGAATAAAGATCTTCTGGGATGGTATGCTTTCAATGAAAAAAATGGGGGATTAGACCCAACAAATATTGGTTCACTTCTTGGAAGGGGCTCCAACCTCGCCTATAGAGATAATTTTTTGAATACAATGATCCTGAATACCGAGTTAAGAATGTACAAGCAGGTACGAAACTCATTTATTGAAATGGGTTTTCGTTTTCAGGCCGACAGGATAAAGGACAGAATTAATGAATTTAATGGAATAGATACTACAGGATATTCACTCCGTAATGCAGGGGGGTGGAATTATTCGGAGATCATAAACCATCAGCACATGCAGGAAATTGGACGAATAAGTGGATTCATTCAAAATACTTTCAATTTGAGGCATAACCTGACAATGGCGGCTGGAGTCAGAGCCAACTATAATTCTTATTCCAAAGAAACCCTGATAAGTCCACGTGTTTCATTAATGTACTCACCGGGTTATGAAGACAATTTTCTTTTCCGTTTTTCAGTTGGCGCTTATTCTCAGTCTCCATTTTACAGGGAGATTAAAAGATATGATGGCAGTATCAATCCAGATGCACGTGCCCAACGATCTTATCATATTATAGCAGGTACTGATTATGATTTTAACGGTTTAGGTACAAGATTAAAGTTCAGCTCAGAACTTTATTACAAAATTTTAAGCAGGATTACTCCTTATAAGATTGAAGATCTTAAGATCAGGTACCTCTCTGAAAGTACTGCTAAGGGCTATGCTACTGGCGCAGACTTTAGTTTGAGTGGGAATTTTGCCGGGGACCTTTTATCAACGTTCAGGTTTTCTGTTATGCAAACGAAGGAAGATATTAAAAATGACTCTTATCAGACCATTGACAATACCGGAAAGCAGCTCACAATCTACCCAGGCTATTTAAAACGTCCATCAGATCAGCTATTTAATATTGGAATGATGTTTCAGGACAGACTTATGCAAAATCCTACCTACAAGGTACACCTGAATCTGATCTATTCTTCCTCACTTCCTATAGGTCCTCCCGGACCGAATAGATATACCGACTTATTTAAAATACCGGCCTATAAGCGTGTTGACATTGGATTTTCAAAAGATTTGGCTGACCCACAGAGTAAGAGGGCACCTGTCTTTGTGAAAAAATATTTTCAATCACTAAGTCTTCATGCTGAACTTTTCAATCTTTTAAATTTCAAAAACACGGCATCATATCTTTGGTTAAACGACAAAAATGCAAATCAATATGCTGTGCCTAACTATCTGACCTTCAGAAAACTCAATTTTAGAGTTATTGCTAAACTGAAAAGCAGGTAAAGTATTAAAATCAATTATCAATAAGGCTTTAAAATCCTCCCGTGTCTCAAATTATTGTCTTATTTTTGGGCAATAAATTTATAGATTATGATACACAATTTTGGTGCAGGTCCCTGCATCCTGCCTCAGGAAGTTTTTAAGCAAGCCTCACAGGCAGTTCTCGAATTTAATGGTACCGGTTTATCAATTTTAGAGATATCTCACCGCACCCCTGAATTTGAGGCTGTTGTTGATGAAACTGTCCGTTTAATTAAGGAATTATTAAATGTACCCGAAGGTTATTCGGTTGTTTTGTTGCAGGGCGGGGCCAGTTTACAATTTTCAATGGTTCCAATGAACCTTCTTGGTGAAAGTCAGACTGCTTCTTATCTGGATACAGGAGTGTGGGCTTCAAAGGCGCTCAAAGAAGCTAAGATTTTCGGAAATGTAAATGTTGTGGCATCCTCAAAAGACCAGAATTATACTTATATACCAAAGGACATCGTGATTCCTAAGGATTCAGCCTATTTCCATTTTACCTCTAACAATACCATTTATGGTACTGAATTATTTGAGGTTCCAAAAACAACTGTTCCTGTAGTTTGTGATATGTCTTCTGATATTTTAAGCAGAGTTATAAATGTAGCAGACTTCGATTTGATCTATGCCGGTGCACAGAAAAATATGGGACCTGCAGGTGTTACAGTAGCAATTGTTAAGGACAGTATATTAGGTAAGGTTGACCGTAAAATTCCATCAATGCTTGATTACAAGGTTCAGATAGATGGCGGATCAATGTATAATACTCCACCTGTATTCGCCATCTATGTTTCTATGTTAAACCTTCGCTGGTTAAAATCCAAAGGAGGAGTTGCTGAAATTGAAAAAGAAAACATCTCTAAATCAGAGGCACTTTATAAGGAGATTGACCGTAATCCATTATTTAAAGGAACCTGCAGACCAGAAGACCGTTCAAGAATGAATGTATGCTTCGTGATGGAAAATCCTGAACTTGAAAAGCCTTTCCTGAAGTTTGCTGAAGATCGCGAAATCATCGGAATAAAAGGGCATAGGAGTGTAGGTGGGTTCCGTGCATCCATGTATAATGGTTTGCCGATTACCAGTGTTCATGTACTGATCGATGCGATGCAGGATTTCGCCGAAAAGCATCGCTAAAACTCTGATATGTATTCTGATGGGCAGTATACGTTCTATTTTAATAAAAAAAAAATAAGCATCTTATAAATTATAGATTTTATGTTTCGCATACTCGCCAACGATGGCATTGACCCAATAGGTAAAGAATTATTAGAAAAAGCTGGATTTCAGGTAGATACTACTCATATCCCGCAGGATCAGCTTTCTGAAGGCTTAAAAAATTATGATGGCATAACCGTTCGCAGTGCAACAAAGGTTAGAAAAGAACTGATTGATGCTTGCCCCAATATTAAACTGATTGGTCGTGGTGGAGTTGGAATGGATAATATTGATGTTGATTATGCCAGAAGTAAGGGACTTGCGGTTGTAAATACCCCTGCTGCATCTTCACTTTCTGTTGCAGAACTTGTATTTGCTCATTTATTTACAGGAATCCGTTTTCTTCAGGATTCAAATCGTAAAATGCCGGTTGAAGGAAATACTAAATTCAACGATCTTAAGAAGGCTTATGCCAAAGGAATTGAACTCCGTGGAAAGAAGATTGGAATCATTGGATTTGGCCGGATTGGTCGTGAAACTGCAAAAGTAGCTCTGGGCCTTGGTATGGAAGTTCTTGCCTATGATCTTTTTGATGTACCTAAAGAACTGGAAGTTGTAATTGGAACTAATATTCGTGTAAACTGCCCCATTAATGTTGTAACAGTTGAACAACTAATTAAAGAGTCTGATTTTATCAGTCTTCATGTTCCATTTTCTGAAAAGCCTGTTTTAGGCAAGGAAGAGTTTGAAACTATGAAAAACGGGGTAGGTGTAGTTAACTGTTCACGTGGTGGTACAATTGATGAAGATGCACTTATTGAGGCTTTAAATTCGGGGAAGGTGGCTTTTGCAGGTTTAGATGTATTTGACAACGAACCAACACCTCGTCAGGATCTTTTAACTCACCCTAAAGTCTCTTTAACCCCGCATATTGGTGCTTCCACAAATGAAGCTCAGGAGCGGATTGGCACTGAACTGGCAAATCTTATTATTGACTTTTTTAAAACAGTCTGATAAGAACCAAATTCGGGTTTGATGCATCTGATATATTAAATTAAATGCCAAAAATCAAACCATTCAGAGGAATACATCCGGGTAAAAACTTTGCCGGGCAGGTTGTGCTTAACCTGGAGAATTTAAGTCTGACTGAAGCAAAGCTTATCCGGCAGGAAAATCCATATTCCTATGTGAATATGCTTGTTCCAAAGCTGGATAACTTTTTTTTGTTGGGTTCCAGGAATGAACTTGCCTTTAAAAAGATCAACGAAAATTTTGAAGAATTTTTAGACGAAGGAATCCTTGTAAAAGATCCATTACCTTCAATCTATGTCTATCAAATCAATCGTGATGGCCATACCCAAACTGGTATCTGGACAACTACATCCATAGATGATTACCTGAATAATGTGGTTCGAAAACATGAACTCACCAGAGCCGACAGGGAACAATCACTAATTGATTATTTGCAGCAAACAGGTATTGATGCCAATCCGGTATTGATTACCTATAAGTCTGTACCTGAAATTGAAAGGATATTAGGGGAGACAATACTAAAAGAACCGGATATTACCTATACAAAAGAAAATTCTGAACATAAATTATGGATTATTGATCAGAAAGCTGTTATTATTTCATTGATTAAGGCATTCGGAAGCCTTCCTTCATCCTATATTGCTGATGGGCATCATAGAGCCGCAGCTGCCTCATTATATGGAATACAGCGGAGGAAATTGAATCTGAAACATAAAGGTGATGAAGAGTATAATTTCTTCACCTCGGTTTATATGAGTACAGATCAACTAAAGATTTATGGATTTAACCGCCTGGTTAAAGATTTGAAGGGTCTGCCGGTATCCGAATTTCTGAGAAAACTGAAAATAGATTTTAATATCACTGATTCTGACAAAGTTGTTCTACCCACTGAAATGCATGCATTTGGCATGTATCTGGATAAAAAATGGTTTCTGTTAGAGTTTAAACATCAATTAAACCGTAAAAGCCCTGTAGAAGAACTTGATGTCAGTATACTCCAGCAGTATATATTTTCAGGGATACTAAATATCTCAGACCCCCGTACTGATCCTTCCATTGATTTTATCGCTGGTCCTTTACCAATTAATGATCTGATTTATAAGGTTGATCAGAAGGAATTTGCACTTGCATTTACGTTATTTCCAACAAGAATTGATCAACTGATCAGGGTTGCTGACGAAGGAGAGGTAATGCCACCTAAATCAACCTGGTTTGAGCCTAAATTTGATGTCGGACTATTAATACATCATATAAACTGATGTTTTAGTCGAGCTGATAAGTTTTTCCTTTTTCGGCTATCTCTGCATCATAGCTTTCTTCACATAAAGCCGTTTTAAAAGCTTCCATTGCGGTAGTTTCTCCATGAACAAGAAATACCTTTTTAATTTGCTTAGGATTTTGCTGTTTTACAAAATTGATAAGATCTGTATGGTCTCCATGCCCGCTGAAAAGATCGGTTTGCTTTATTGTTGCAAATACTGACAGTTCTCGGTGCCTTAAATTAATAACAGGGTCGCCACGAAGAAGACGATGGCCTAATGTACCTTTTGCACAATATCCAATAAAGAGTATGGTACAGTAGTAATTTGAAATATTATAATATAAATGATCCTGAATACGGCCCCCTTCGAGCATTCCGGCAGAAGATATAATAATACAGGGCTCATAATAATTGGATATTGCCTTGCTGGCGTTCATATCCTGAATATAATCGAGGTTTTCAAATTCAAACTCATCCCCGAGTTGGTTATAAAAGTCCTGAGCTTCACCATTTAGCAAGGCATGATGCTTTCTGAAAATATCGGTTGCATATCCGGCAAGGGGACTATCTACAAACACCTTGATTCGAGGAAGCAAACCTTTGCTGAATATTCTGTTCAGAGAATATACCAGAGCCTGGGTTCTTCCCACACTAAAGGCTGGTATAATAAGTCTGCCCGGGGATTTAATACAAGCTTCATTAACAGTTTCAGTTAATAATTCTTCGACGGTCTGAGTTGATTTATGATTACGTCCCCCGTATGTTGATTCACAAACCAGATAATCCACTTGAGGAAGGGATTCAGGGTCCTGTAAAACCGGATAATTTTTTCTGCCGATATCGCCACTAAAGGCAATGGTTTTTGTTATTTCATGCTCCTCTATACTTAACACAGCGGCAGCTGCGCCTAAAAGATGACCAACAGGAATAAAAGTGAGGCTTATCTGCCCGTTAATTCGAAAAGATTTGTTAAATCCAATGGTCACAAAACGATCAACAGTCTCCATTACATGTTTCTGAAGATAAAGAGGCTTTGGCCCTTCAGAAAATCCACGTTTCCCTCTGCGCTTTTTTCGCTGTTTGCTCAGGAAAATATTGACCGAATCTAACAAGAGTAATTCCGTGAGGTCGGCAGTAGCAGGAGTACATAATATTTGTCCCTCAAATCCAAAACGGATCAGGGTTGGCAAATTGCCGGAATGATCAATATGTGCATGAGTAAGTATGACAAGATCAATATCTGCAGGGGAGAATGGGAAAGCCTCATTCTCTTCAATCCAGGTATCCCTTTCGTAATCTAAGCCGCAATCTATAAGAATATTATAGTTGTCGGTTTGAAGCAGGTGCATACTTCCGGTTACTTGCCGGGCAGCACCCCATATAGTTAATTTCATAAATCTCTAAAAGGCTGGCAATTAAAATAAAATGCCGCTTAAATAATATTTTTTTCTTCCGGCTCCTGAATTTCAAGTTGTAACTGACTCAGGTAACGGTATAATCCACCTTCATTTTTCATCAATTCAGAATGTTTTCCACTCTCTATAACCTTGCCCTTCTCCAGAACTATAATTTTATCAGCTTCGCGTATAGTCGAAAGCCGATGGGCAATGATGATGGAAGTCCGGTTTTTCATTAATTCTTCCAATGCTTCCTGTACCAGACGTTCAGATTCAGAATCCAGAGATGAAGTAGCTTCATCAAGTATCAGCAATGCCGGATCTTTCAAAAGTGCCCGGGCTATCGCAATTCGCTGACGTTGTCCTCCGGAAAGTTTAACCCCCCGTTCACCAACAAGCGTATCATATCCTTCAGGAAAACCACTTATAAATTCATGGGCATTTGCACGCCTCGCGGCCATTATTATATCTTCTTCACTGGCATTTAATCGGCCATAAGCAATGTTTTCACGAATGGTACCACCAAATAATAAGACATCCTGAGGAACAATTGCTACCTGATTCCGAATATCAGTAAGTGAAAACTCAGTTGATGGAATACCATCAAAAAGTAATGAACCCGACTGAGTTTCGTAAAAGCGCAGAATTAATCCCGCAATGGTAGATTTTCCTGCACCGCTGGGTCCTATAATGGCTACTTTTTCTCCTTTTTTTGCTTCAAATGATACTCCATTTAATACAGTAATTTCTTTTCTGGAAGGGTAGGAGAATACTACATTCTGAAAATCTAAATTTCCATGTATCCTTTGATGAATTGCATTCTTTTCCTGATCCATTGAAATCGGCTCATTCTCTTCAGCAAGTATTTCTAATACGCGCTCACTTGCTCCAAAGGCCTTTTGCATGGTAGCATACAATTCAGGGAAACTTCCCATAGCTGCCCCAACAAAAGTTGAAAGCAAAATAAAGGTGAACATGCTGGCGATGCTGATTTCACCAGTCTGAACCAGATGTGACCCATACCAAACCACTGAAACAATGGTTCCAAACAAACAAAAAACTATAAATGAAGCAAATATACCCCTGAATTTTGCTCCACGCATAGCGATCTTTACAACCTCACGCACACTTTTATTATATCTGCCGACTTCAAAGGATTCATTTACAAATGCCTTAACATTAGAAATTCCCTGGAGCGTTTCTTCGACAATAGTATTTGATTCGGCCAATTTATCCTGTGCCTGTCTTGAAATTTTCCGGATGAACTTCCCAAAAGTAACTGCAACAACTACCAGAATCGGGAGTACCGCTAAAAGCATAAGAGTCAGTTTACCGGAAACCAGAATCAGAAAAGTAATTCCGCCGATAAAAATGATGATTTGTCTGATCATTTCGGCCAGAGTAGTGGTTATTGCATCTTGTATCTGCGAAAGATCAGCTGAAAGTCGGCTATTCAACTCTCCGACACGCCTCTGCGAGAAAAAATTCATGGGCAGAGTGATCAGCTTATGATAGGTATCCCGGCGAATATCGGCAAGACCTTTTTCTGCCACTTCAACAAACCAATTGATCCTGAAATATGAAAAGATCGCCTGAATAAACAATACTGCCAATAGGGTAAGGGCTACTGTGTTAATATCTGTTGGGAAAACATCCAGAATCTCATTTGGAACCATCTTTCCGCCCTGTTCTGCCTGGGCACCAGTCCCAATCAATCTTCCCATTAATAGTGGAAACAAAAATGAACTTGCACTGGAAAGTATCAGGCACACTAAACCGAGAAAAAATTTTGTACGATAAGGTTTGAGATAACTTAATAATCTCATTACCTGTTTAATACTTTCTTTGTTGATTTTTGCCTTGGGGAGTTCTTCAGCCTGAGCGTTTCCGCTGTTTAATCGAGCACGTGCCATCTTTTCGTAATAGTAATTTCCTCCTAAACGGGGATTCGCTAAATTAGCGTTATTTAAACATTATTTTTGCCGTGCATATCAATCTTAGGTAATTTTTTTAGTTTGAAAATATACCATATTGACGCAAATAGTGAGATAAAAAGCATTAGCAAATAAATAGTTTGGTTTTCATAATTAGCAATATTTTTCTCTGCCTCGGCTCTTAATTTTTCATTTTCCTGCTGAAGACCTGTAATTGTAGTTTGATATCTATCTATACGTCCCTCAACTGTTTCAGCCCTTGTCTCAACCTGCTGCTTTTCAAAATCTTTATAATCAAGGAGTATCTTGAGTTCAGTAAAAATATCATTGTCTGTCAATACTATTTGCCGAAGGATATCATTTGAAAATTGCATATCCTTCTTTGTTTTTAACCCGAATATTCCGCTTCGTTTTCCCAGACTGCTTTCGTATTGCCCAAATCTGCTGCTTCGCTCGTCAAGAAGTTGGTTAATTTTTTTTCTTTGTGTTTCATACGCTGAACTATCATTCTGAGCTGAAACTTGAGTAATTCCGGCAGTCAGAATAATTGAGATAATCCAGATAAATTTCATAATGATTAGTATTAGCTGGAAATCAAACTCCAGGCTTCTGCTTTTTCAGAAAACAGAGGTTTTACTTTAGACCAGGTATTCTTAAACAGATAGGAATGTCGGTATGAATTCAGATCTTCCTCACTGTCCCAGTAGCTCAACGTGAAAAATACACATTCATTATTCAGATCCCTCATTAAATCAACCCGATTACATCCCTCAAATGCACGTATTAGCTTTTGAGAGTCGTAGAAGATCTCTTTAAAAGCCTGAATACTTTCAGGCTTAAAGGTCATTTTAACGACTCTTGTAATCATGATTTGAATTCGATTCTGACAATATCATTCAGATTCAGTCCAAGTAAACCGCTGGCATTTCCCTTATTGATAGCTATTTCAAGATGGTTGCTTATCCCGAAAAGACAAAGTTTTTCACCTTCCGGAACTTCATTATAGTGCCAGCTTAATTGAGTGATTGACTCATTCCTCTTGAAATAA
>CAZGCG010000028.1:0-17331 GCA_964524205.1 uncultured Sphingobacterium sp.
AATACTCATGACCCTTATATTTAAGGCTTGGAATTACACCCGCCCAGTCAAACCTTGTGCCGCGATAAAACCCTTCTTTAACGTCAGGCAAGTATAATCTGGCTTCAATTTCTCCATTTGAGATCCTGGCTTCAGGATATTGGGCAATGACCTGCATGCAGGAAAGTAGGAGACATACAGTTAGAATCTGCTTCAACATTATGATGAATATTTTATAAGTTAATACTAAGGCCTGATCAGTGTACCATCTGCTTTGCGAACCTGCCAGTTAGATTTTGTACCAATTGGGTATTTTGCAGCTTCTTTTTCATTGATATCCACACCCAATCCCGGAACTTCATTCACATACATGTAGCCATTTTTCATTGTAGGGCATCCTGAGAACACTTCCTTCATTTTATCTGAGAAACGAATCGATTCCTGTATTCCGAAATTCCAGACTGCCAGGTCGATGTGTGCATTTGCTGCATGACCTACAGGTGAAACATCACCAGGGCCATGCCAGGCAGTTTTTATGTTGAACCATTCCCCCAGTCGCGCAACTTTCATAGCAGGAGTAATACCCCCAATCTGGGAGATATGAATCCGGATATAATCAAACCATTGGTTCACCATTGGGAGTTTAAATTCGTTAATATTGTTAAATAGTTCGCCCATCGCAATGGGAACAGAAGTGCTTGTTCTGAGTTGCTTGAACCATTCCATATTTTCAGGCGAAAAGGGATCTTCTATAAAATAAGGGCGATATGGCTCCAGTTGTTTGATCATATTGATGGCATCCATTGGTTGTACACGCTCATGTATATCATGCAATAACTCCACATCATCGCCACACTTTTTTCTGACGGCTTCGAAAATCTTTGGAACAGATCTCAAATAAGTTCTTTCATCCATGTATGCATCATTGGCTCCACCAAATCCTGCTTCTTTAAAATCCGGTTTTTTCTGAGTTACTCCAACGGCGCCATATCCTCCCTGCTGTATCCTGACATATTTATATCCCTCGTCCATGAATTTCTGGACATTATCTGCTACTTCCTCAGGAGTGCTTCCACTTGCATGGGCATAACATGGCACGGCAAATCTTACCTTGCCACCAAGAAGCTGATAAACAGGCATATTTGCACGTTTTCCCTTAATATCCCACAAAGCCTGATCTAAGCCGCTAAGCGCATTATTCAACACAGGTCCATTGCGCCAGTATGAGCTGACATAGACCCCATGCCACATATCCTCAATATTGTCTACATCCTTTCCAACACAGAAATCATTGAGGTAACTATTGATCGCAGTGACCACAGCCATCGCTCTTTGAGTGAATGTGGCACATCCCAAACCAAATAAGCCGGGTTCAGAGGTCTCAACTCTTACAACTATCAGGTTGGATCCAGCCGGAGCGCATGCAATGGCCCTGACACTTGTAATCTTGACGGGAGCCATTCCACGTGTGTATGATGGTGCTTCTTTTTCAGAGGCACTGGCAGAAGATGATGAGCCAAACATACCCATGATTCCTGCGGTTGAGCCTATGCCAAGCATTTTCAATGCTTCACGACGGTCAAAAATGCTTTGATCTTTTTTGGTATTCATATTCAAAAAACTGATTAATTGTTATGATTGTTATCCTGATATTACCTGTCAAAAGATAATTATTTTTTAGCTTTTAAATTAAAATACACTGCTTAAACTCTATGATAATCAGGTTTCCAATTTTTGATCATCAATTTAATGGCTTTATTTGTCATATTCTCCGTCAGTGCTTTTTGTACAAGTTCCAAAAACTCCTCATCAGATGCAAAACGAAGCGCTACAATCTGACTAATGCGTAATCCTGCCGGAAGAGGTTTGCCGCTCAGAATGAAATGTCTGAAAGTTTCTTCTGCACGTATGGCTCTATCCTGGGCTTTAAGTGGAAAAACCCTAACGAACCAGTATAGCATAATACAACATATAAATAAGAGAAGCAGCAAACTTGCAGAGTATAAATTATCGGTCCCAAATGATTCAAACAGGTTGACTGATGATCCAATTAATCCTGATATTAAAAATAAAGCAAGTACTCTGTGGTAAGCCGTTATAAAACGGGCGTGATTTTTGAAATTCTGGTCCATATCTATTTTTTTATGATCTTAAATTCTGTTCTCCTGTTATTTTTCCTGTTTTCTTCAGTTGAATTATCATTGAGCGGAAGCCCTTCGCCATAACCCTTATAGCTAATCTTATTTGAAGAAGGATGATTACTCAACAGATAATTATAAACAGTACGGGCCCGGTTTTCAGAAAGCTCCAGATTTGACTTCTCATCACCGACATCATCTGTATGTCCGCCAATTTCGATAGAGACTGATGGATTCTCCTTCATAAAGCTAATTAAATGTTGTAATTCGGTTTTCGATTCAGGTAGGAGGTTATATTTGCCGCTCTCAAAGAAAATATTATTAAGTATAACCAGTCCGCCAACCTCTATTTTCTTTAATGGAATTTCCAAAATAAATGGCTTATTGATCAGATTCAGATCAGGTGTGAAGTTCTGGGAATAGAAAAGGTAACCATCTTTAGAAACATTCAATCCAAATGACTTACCGGCCATCATGGTCGCCAGAAACTCACCGGTTTCGGGATCGGCAACATCGTCAAAAATAGCCTTGCCATCCTTTAGATTAATAATTTCTACTTTCGCGTCGAGAATTTCCTTTGTGATTTTATCAAAAACCAATCCTTTAACATAGGTTACTATATTGGGTCTCATCGCTTCCGGCAATTCGAAAGAGTAAATGTCAAGTCCGCCAAACCCACCTTTCTGATTGGTTGAAAAGAAAGCAAGTTTGCCATTGCTGCTGATACTTAATCCACTTTCTTCTCCAAAAGTATTGATCGGATATCCCAGATTCTGAGGTTTCCTCCAGCCTGTTTGAACTTCATCCTTAAAAAGTTTCCGGCTCATGAAAAGATCCTTGTTTCCGAGTCCGGGCCAACCGTTTGAAGAGAAATAGAGGCTTTCATCATCGGGATGAATAAATGGCGATTGTTCATCGTATGAGCTATTTATCTCTGGCCCGAGATTTAAAGGGACACCCCAGGATCCATCATTATTAAGTTCTGATTTCCAGATATCATAGCCACCGAATCCTCCATTTCGGGTACTTACAAAGTATAAGGTTCTGCCATCGGCACTGATAGATGGCTGAGATTCCCAGCCGGGAGTATTAACCGGCCCACCTATATTAAAGGGTTTACTCCAGCCATTTCCTTCCCATCTGGAAATATAGATATCGCATCTCCCCAAACCATCCGGACGGTTACAGCCAGTGAAAAACAAATAATTCCCGTCAGGCGAAATGCAT
Organism: uncultured Sphingobacterium sp.; assembly: GCA_964524205.1. Taxonomy (GTDB): domain Bacteria; phylum Bacteroidota; class Bacteroidia; order Sphingobacteriales; family Sphingobacteriaceae; genus Daejeonella. The sequence continues at coordinate 3,345 of CAZGCG010000028.1, forward strand.
TGAGCTCCTTCATTGTAATTAAAAGTATTAATCTCTTTGCTCAGATACTCAGCTGTAGACCAGAGACTGTCACGCTTTACACTTTTGAAAAAATCCTCGTTTCTGTTAGTCTGACGAGTGAATATGATCATTTTCTCATCGGCAGTAATTACAGGCAGATATTCTTCTTCTTTTGAATTAATCCCGGGACCCAGATTGACAGGTTTAAAGCTTACCGGATTCTTTATTGCATCAAGACTAAAAATGCAATCTGCAATATATTTAGCTGTTTTTTGTTTGCTTTCAGCACTCAGGCCTGGATAAGAAAGATATTTATTGAAATGTTCATGTGCATTTGCATAATTGCCTGTATTTAATTCGCTTTCGGCAAGACCAAAATAAGTTAATGGTAAAAATTCAGGATCTATTTCAAGAACCTTTTTATAACTGATCAGGGCTTTACTATAATTTCCGGATTTTCGATGAATATCACCAAGCTGCTGGTAGGCAGCAGTAAAATTTTTATCCAGGGTAACTGCCTGATTCAGTTCAGCAATTGCCTTATCATATAATCTGTAGCTTAAATATTGATTTGCCTGATTGTATGATTTTTGTGCCTGTTTAACCGGAGAGGAAGTTTGTTTTTGTGCTAAACAAATACAGGGTAAAAGACATAATAATACCAGTAATATTTTCATTCTTATGAGAATTCCCTTTATATGAAGGTAGAAAATAATCTGTATTAAGCCTATTGATTAATTAAGCATAATAAAAAAAATGGCATAGAATTGTCTCAAATAACAGCCAATAATCTGAATGAAAGAAGAATCAGGGAATATTAAGATATTTATGAGTCTGAAGAGAGATTTCCCATTTTGGGTTCTCCATAACATAATCAATGATTTGCGGGATCACCTCTGCTGATTTTGACCATTCAGGCTGCAGGTAAAGTTTACATCCTTCGGATACCGTAGCCGCATATTCTTCTGCCCATTTGAAATCACTTTTATTAAACACGATTACTTTTAATTCTCCGGCTAACGGAGCGATATCCGGACGCGGGGCTTTGAATTTTTTAGGTGAAAGACAAATCCAGTCCCAGGTACCGGAAAGGGGATAGGCGCCTGATGTTTCAATAAAAGTTTTAATTCCTCTTTTTTGTAATTCTGAGGTAAGATAATCCAGATTATAAATAAGAGGCTCTCCACCAGTGACTACTACCGCTTTGCCGGGGTATTTTTCAGCATTTTTTACGATTTGGTCCGTTTGAGTTAATGGGTGCAATTCTGCATCCCAGCTTTCCTTCACATCGCACCAGTGACAACCCACATCGCAACCACCCAAACGAATAAAATAGGCTGCTTTTCCGGAATGAAATCCTTCACCCTGTATGGTGTAGAACTCTTCCATTAATGGTAATAAGGTGCCGTCGGCTGGAATTTGGTGTGCCATTTTGTAATTTAGAGCGCAAATATACTTAAGTTTAAGAGATCAACCTTGTGCAAAACAGATAGAGACACAATGCTGACAATTCAATTTTAATATGAACTGGATTAATATACTTCCCAAAAGCATCACAGCTTCTGATGATTTTATCAGAACTGTGCAGGTATCGGGAAGAAAACTGTGTATAGTGAAGACAGGAAACGAATTTTATGCTGTGCAAAGTAAATGCCCACATGCTGGTGCTGAACTTAGTAATGGTTGGTGTTCCTCAGGTAAACTGATATGTCCCTACCACCGGCATGAATTTGATCTTAAAACAGGCCGTGGTGCCGAAGGACAAGGCAACTATATTGATACCTATCCGGTTGAGCTGAGAGAGGACGGACTTTATGTCGGAATTTCCAAAGCCTGGTGGAAGTTCTGGTAAATTTCTAATCTTATTTGAAAAGATATTTTTTACAGAATTCCTCGCTGTTCAGTACTTCAATTTCAGAAAAATAGAAGTCTGTTTTATCTTCAGTAATAATGCAATCACACTTACTTTCCAGTGCAGCATAATATTCAAGTCCATCCTCAAAATCATGAACGGAAGGATTCGCTATACATTTCAAAACAGCATCACATGAATTTGCTGCAATGCTAATATGCTCTGAAAGTATTTTTATTTTTGACTTTGCAACACTGCTTTTATGCTTTTTTTCTGCAAAATAATAGGCGATAGCCAGACATATTGGTGAAGTCAGTAAACAGAATTTTTTGTTTCCGGCCAGACTCAATATTCTCGCTGAATTTGTAAAAGTGGGATATTCCTTATTCAATACAGAAACCAGAATATTGGCATCAAGGAAAATATTCATTTTCTTGAATCGAAAAATTCCTTTTTAGCTGCTTTTCTGCTTCGTTTAGTTTGATATTCAGCTTTGCCTTCGGCAATCAGATTTACCCAATCAGCTATGGGGTATTGTTCGAGGGATTGGTAATCAGTTGAAGTAACTTTTGTTAGTAAAAATTCTATCAGCCTGGATAAGCTGATGTCGTTTTCTTCTGCATACTTTTTTGCTTTATTAATGACTTCTTCATTAAAGCTTAGCGTTAATTTGGCATTCATAGCAAACTCCTTTCTGATATTACACAAAAATAGTATATTTACGTATAATTTAAAAATTGTTTACGTATGTTTTAATATATCTCTTTTTTTGCAGAAGCCAGGGTGTTTTTAAGTAAGCCTACAATGGTCATCAAGCCAACACCTCCAGGAACAGGAGTAATCCATGAGCTTTTAGGTGCTACATTTTCAAAATCTACATCTCCGTATAGTTTGAAACCAGATTTAGTCTCTGAGGAAATCTCGCGATTCATACCCACATCAATGACAATGGCACCTTCTTTAACCATATCGGCTGTAATGAAATTCTTTTTACCGATAGCAACAATAAGAATGTCAGCATCCAGACTATATTTTTTAATATCCGGAGTTTTACTGTGACAGATAGTAACAGTGCAATTTCCAGGATTTGTATTCCTAGCCATTAATATGCTCATCGGTGAACCCACAATATTACTTCTGCCAACAACCACACAATGTTTACCGGCAGTATCGATTCCATATTCCTGAAGCATCAGTAGAATACCATAAGGAGTTGCCGGTAAAAAGGAGGGAAGGTTACGCTGCATCCTGCCGAGGTTAACCGGATGGAAGCCGTCCACATCTTTTTCGGGAGATATTTTTTCAGTGACTTTATCAGCAGAGATATGTTTTGGAAGAGGAAGCTGAACAAGGATCCCATCTGTTTCAGGATCTTTATTTACCTCATCAATTTTCCGGAGTAATTCTTCTTCGGTAATTGTATTCTCAAAGCGATATAAGGTTGAATTAAAACCTACCTTTTCACAGTTTTTTATCTTACTGGCAACATAGGTTTCTGAACCTCCATCATGCCCCACAAGGATGGCTACCAGATGAGGTTTACGACCTGTATTCTTTAAGATTTCGGCCGCTTCTATTGCGATTCTTTCTTTTAGTTTCTCTGAAACAAATTTCCCGTCCAGTAACTGCATTTTTATTGAAATATGGTATTTATTAACATTTAGTGGCTTATCAACATGTTAATTTCGCAATTCGCGTAATGCGAAATATTGAAATTAATCTAATTTCAGCACCGCCATGAAGGCAGTTTGAGGTATTTCTACATTACCTACTTGTCTCATTCTTTTTTTACCTTTTTTTTGCTTTTCAAGAAGCTTACGTTTCCTTGAAATATCACCGCCATAGCATTTTGCGGTAACGTCTTTACGCAAGGCTTTTACAGTTTCACGGGCAATAATTTTCGCTCCGATGGATGCCTGAATAATGATCTCAAACTGCTGGCGCGGAATCAGTTCCCGAAGTTTTTCGCAGATCTTTTTTCCGAAATTATAAGAGTTTGTTCTATGGATTAATGAGGAAAGTGCATCAACAGGTTCACTGTTTAAGAGTATATCCAAACGTACCAGGTCAGACTGCCGGTAACCGATCTGATGATAATCAAATGAAGCGTAGCCTTTGGAGATTGTTTTCAGGCGATCATAAAAATCGAATACAATTTCGCCCATTGGCATTTCAAATATCAGTTCAACCCGGTCGGATGTTAAGTAGGATTGATTGATTATTGTGCCACGTTTCTGAATACAGAGTGACATGATTGGTCCTACAAATTCAGATTTAGTGATAATATTGGCTTTAATATAAGGCTCTTCAACATGATCCAGTTTACTTGGATCAGGCAGGTCGGATGGGTTATGCACATCGATCTCCAGACCTTTGGAAGTAAATGCCTTATAAGATACGTTCGGAACAGTGGTAATCACCGTCATATCGAATTCTCTTTCCAGTCGTTCCTGTATGATCTCCATGTGGAGCATACCCAGGAAGCCGCAACGGAAACCAAATCCCAAAGCCGCTGATGACTCAGGTTCAAAAACGATAGAAGCATCATTAAGCTGCAGTTTGTGCATGCTTTCACGAAGTTCTTCGTACTCATCTGTATCAACCGGATAGATACCCGCAAATACCATTGGTTTTACTTCTTCAAAGCCCTTGATTGGTTCTGAACTTGGCTTATCTTTATGTGTAATCGTATCTCCTACCTTAACCTCACGTGCTTCCTTTATCCCGGAAATGATATAACCAACATCACCGGTTTTAATCACGTCCTTTGGTTTCTGAGTCAGTTTTAAAGTCCCGACTTCCTCCGCAATATAATCCTTGTCTGTCGCTACAAACTTTACCTTATCGCCCTTGCGGATCTCGCCATTAAGTACCTTATAATAAGCGATAATGCCCCTGAATGAATTAAAAACAGAATCGAATATCAGAGCCTGCAATTCTCCATCAGGGTTTCCCTTTGGTGCAGGAATACGTTCAATAATTGCTTTTAAGATGTTATCTACACCTAAGCCGGTTTTGCCGGATGCCGGAATAATTTCTTCGCGTTTACAACCAATCAGTTCAATGATCTGGTCTTTCACTTCCTCTGGCATAGCTCCCGGAAGGTCCATCTTGTTCAGAATTGGAATAATCTCCAGATCGTGCTCAAGTGCCAGGTACAAATTAGATATGGTTTGTGCTTGTATTCCCTGAGAAGCATCCACGATTAATAATGCACCTTCGCAGGCAGCAATCGAGCGGGAAACTTCATAGGAAAAATCCACATGACCAGGTGTGTCTATCAGATTAAGAACATAGGGCTGACCATCTTGTATGTAATCCATTTGGATTGCATGACTCTTAATGGTAATTCCACGTTCACGTTCCAGATCCATATCATCAAGCAGTTGAGCCTGGGATTCACGCTGGGTGATGGTATTAGTATACTCCAGAAGACGGTCAGCCAGAGTGCTTTTACCGTGATCAATATGAGCAATTATGCAAAAGTTACGTATATACTTCATTTGAGGCGCAAATATAGTTTATTAAGCTCAAATTTTATTCGTCATAAATGATTTCATCAACCTTATTAGTCTGGTAGCATGTGCCTGATGCTCAGCTTAAAATAATTGTAATTTTTTTAATGCAGCTTTCTTTATAGCTAATTTTTTTTTCTATTTTGGGAAATAATCACTTAATAATATTAATGAATTCATGACGATTGGTATTTTGCTTGAGCCCTCCCCGGAAACACGGGTATCATTAATTCCCGAACACATTTCAGTCCTGAAGAAACAAAATATAAATGTATTAGCCGAAAGCAATTGCGGTGCAAATGCATTTGCTCCTGACACGCTCTATTCTGATCAGGGTGCAGAGCTAAGTTCAAGAGAGAATGTTTTAAAAAATTCAGATATTTTATTGAGTATCCATCCCCTAACTGAGGAAGACCTTAACAAAGCCAAAAAATCAGCTGTAATATTGGGTGTTTTTAATCCGCTGGCCAATTTCGAGTTAATTAAGAAATGGGCAGAGCAAGGATTCACCACATTTAGTATGGATATGCTGCCCCGTACAACCAGAGCGCAAAGCATGGATATACTGAGTTCTCAGGCTAATATTGCAGGCTATAAAGCGGTAATTCTGGCAGCAATGCAACTTCCCAAGTATTTCCCAATGTTTATGACCGCTGCAGGAAGTATAGCACCTGCGAAAGTGATGATACTGGGAGCAGGAGTAGCCGGACTCCAGGCAATCGCGACAGCTAAACGTTTAGGTGCTGTTGTTGAAGTTTTTGATACCCGTCCTGCTGTTAAAGAAGAAGTGATGAGTTTGGGTGCTAAGTTTATAGAAGTTGAAGGAGCCCTTGATGCTTCAAAGGCCGGTGGTTATGCAGTTGATCAGACTGAAGAATATAAACAAAAACAACAGGCAAGGATTGCCGAGGTTGCATCTAAAGCAGATGTAATCATTACAACCGCACAGATTCCAGGCAAAAAAGCTCCAATTCTATTACCCGACAGTATTTTGGATAATATGAAGGCCGGTTCTCTAATAATCGATCTGGCCTCCATCACAGGGGGGAATACGACCAGAACCAAAGACCGTGAAACCGTTGTGTATAAAAATGTAACAATAATTGGCAATTCAAACCTGCAGGGTACAATGCCATCTGATGCAAGTAAATTATATGGAAAGAATATTTTAAACTTTTTGCAACTCATCATTGGGAAAGAGGGCCAACTCAATTTGAACTTTGAAGATGATCTGGTGAAAGGAACATGCATTAGCAATAATGGCGAAGTATGTAATGACAGAGTGAAGGAGTTGGTTGGGAAATAGGGAATAGGGAATAGGAAATAAATAGGAGTCAGATATTATGCTTTGTAATGCATAACTCATATCAGACAATAGATAACAAAGTACAGATATAACTCAGCATATAAAATGGAAGAAGTATTTAATTGGCTTAGTCAGCATCAGCAAATGATTTACATTGTTATTCTTAGTGTATTTCTTGGAATTGAGGTCATTGGCAGAGTTCCCAGCGTTTTACATACGCCATTAATGAGTGGTGCCAATGCGATTCACGGAGTGGTTATAATAGGTGCTATTATTGTGATGGGAAAGGCCGAAAGTGATAATTTGCTTGCACTTATTCTGGGATTCCTTGCAGTGATTCTGGGTACCTTAAATGTTGTGGGTGGTTTCGTGGTGACAGATCGTATGCTTGAAATGTTTAAAAAGAAGAAATAATAAGCCTGATTTATGTCAGATCGGTTTTAATCCAATCCTTATAAAATTCAGAAATAGAATACAATGGAATTAAATATCTTGATTATTTGTTACCTGATCGGTTCCGTAACCTTCATTATTGGTTTAAAGATGTTAAGTCATCCGGAGAGTGCAAGAAAAGGTAATCTTATTGCCGCCGCTGGTATGGCGGTTTCTATTTTGGGTACAATTTTTCTTTATGAGGAAGAGGGCCTTAAGCTGGGGAATTATGCCTGGATTTTTTCTGCATTAATAATCGGTACAATTTTAGGTACCATGGCCGCCAAGAGAGTAAAGATGACGGCTATGCCCGAAATGGTGAGTTTGTTTAACGGAATGGGAGGGGCCTGCGCTGCGCTCATTTCCATTGTAGAATTTGACCACCTCTCTCATCAGGTTCAGGCTGGAGCTACAGCTGATCGTGGAATATTGCTGATTATTTTTGCAGGATTGATTATCGGAACTGTTTCATTTTCAGGTAGTATGGTTGCCTGGGGTAAATTAAACGGAAAAATCAAGGACTTTTCATTCAATGGGCAACATATCGTAAACCTTGTTATTTTTGGTGTAATAATTGCACTTTCTGCTTATCTGATTATTTCCCTTGACACAGCAGCCAGTACATTGTTCTATGTCATATTTGCCTTGTCAATCGTTTACGGACTCTTTTTCGTTTTTCCAATTGGAGGTGCCGACATGCCCGTTGTTATTTCATTATTAAACTCATTTACCGGGGTCGCCGCTGCATTTGGAGGTTTCCTGTATGATAATCCTGTTATGTTAACTGGCGGTATTTTGGTTGGTTCTGCTGGCACCATTCTTACAATTCTGATGTGTAAAGCAATGAACCGTCCGCTTAGTAATGTCTTGATAGGTTCATTCGGCGGTTCTTCTGCCGGATCTTCCGGAAAGGAGCAGGGAGCTTACAAGGAAATCAGCATCAGCGACTCTGCTGTAGTCATGAGTTATGCTAAACGGGTAATGATTGTGCCGGGTTATGGTCTTGCGGTTGCCCAGGCTCAGCATGTATGCCATGAGCTGGAAAAACTACTTAGCGATAAAGGAGTAGAGGTTAATTATGCTATTCATCCGGTTGCAGGACGGATGCCCGGTCATATGAATGTTCTTCTGGCCGAGGCTGATGTTGATTATGCGAGGTTACTTGAAATGGAACAGGCAAATGAGGAATTTCCTATGACTGATGTTGTCTTAATTTTGGGAGCCAATGATGTGGTCAACCCCGCAGCAAAAACAGATCCGGGATCTCCGATTTATGGTATGCCTGTTTTGGATGTAGAACTTGCTAAGCTGGTGATTATTAATAAGCGAAGCATGAACCCCGGATATGCCGGAATCGAAAATGAACTTTTCTTTCAGCCTAAATCTTCTATGCTTTTCGGAGATGCTAAATCGGTACTTCAGCAGCTGGTAACTGAAATTAAAACACTTTAGTAAGCTAAAAGCACAAAGCTGAAAGGATAAAGCTGGATTCGCTTTTGGCTTTCTGCTTAATCTGCTCTTTTCAGACCATATTTCTCTATTTTACTGTACAGGTGACTTCTCTGTATATCTATGTCGTCTGCGGTTTTAGATACATTCCAGTTGTTTTTTTCCAGTTTATATTTGATATAATCCCTTTCGGCAAAATCTTTATACTCCTGAAAGTTGGTGAACTGATCAAAATTTTGCTGAGGTGCTGCTGATGGACTTTCAGATCCCAGTGAAAAAGAAGATGGATTTGCATAATTGCTAACATCAGCTTCTGTAATTTGTTTATCACTCAAAATGATCAGTCTTTCAATCATATTGCGAAGTTCCCGGATATTACCCGTCCAGTTCATTTCCTGTAATGCTGTCATTGCCGAATCGCTGATTTTTTTAACAGGCATTCCGTAATCATTACATATTTCTTCACAGAAACTTTGCGCAATAAGTGGTATATCTTCCTTCCGCTCAGTTAAATGAGGTACATGAATCAGTATTACACTTAAGCGATGGTATAAATCCATTCTGAAATTTCCTGCTTCAATCTCCTTTTGAAGATCCTTATTTGTCGCAGCAATTACCCTGACATCTACATCGATCTCTTTTTCGCCACCAACGCGGGTTACTTTATTTTCCTGAAGAGCACGCAAAACTTTTGCCTGTGCTGAAAGACTCATGTCTCCAATTTCATCCAGAAACAAAGTGCCGCCGCTTGCCTGTTCAAATTTTCCTATTCTTTGCTTGATGGCTGAAGTAAATGATCCCTTCTCATGGCCAAAAAGCTCACTTTCAATCAGTTCTGAGGGTATTGCAGCACAATTCACCTCAACAAGTACAGAGTTGGCACGATTTGATTTTTCATGCAGCCAGCGAGCCACAAGTTCTTTTCCGCTTCCATTTGCCCCAGTAATGAGCACTCTTGCATCAGTAGGGGCAACCCGTTCAATTGTAGCTTTGATTCGTTCAATAGCTGCTGAATTACCCAGCATCTCACGGGTCTTGCTGACCTTACGCTTTAAAACTTTTGTTTCTGTTACCAGAGTTTTACGTTCTAATGCATTCCTTACAGTTATCAGTAAGCGATTAAGATCAGGTGGTTTTGAAATAAAGTCATAGGCTCCCTTTTTACTGGCCTCTACAGCTGTTTCAATCGTCCCATGACCTGAAATCATAATAAATGGCAGATCAGGCTGGATTTTAAGTCCTTCGGTAAGAACCTCCAGCCCATCCATTTTATTCATTTTAATATCACAAAGAACCAGATCATATTCATTTTTCCTGATCAGCTCTAATGCATCGATTCCATTATCTACATCCTCAACCTGGTACTCCTCATATTCAAGTATTTCTCTTAAAGTATTTCGGATTGCTTTCTCATCGTCAATGATTAATATTTTTGCCATAAGTATCGTGTAGATTTTTAATATAAATCGGTTTAATACCGAATGTAATAACCATATTTTTTATCGCAAACAAGATGCCGAAAACCCTAAAATTAAGAGGTTTTGAAAAATAAAAAAATGCAAGCCTGTAAGCCGGGTTCTGTATCCGCCCAGGGCGGACCTCTATCATTTATCTGGTCGCGCAATTGCTTGCGAGATCTAACGACCTACCCATTCCGGATAATCCCGTACGTACGGGATAAGGAAGCGAGCAGCTTCACGTCCGGAACCTATTTGGTCTTTCAACTCCTGGGGTTTACCGTAATGCATGTCACCATACAATACCGTGAGCTCTTACCTCACGTTTTCACCTTTTCCCCCAAACCTAAGTTTGGGAGTAGTATATTTTCTGTGGCACTTTCCGTCTCCACTTACGTGGAGCCTTCCCGTTAGGAAGCAGGATGCTCTGTGTTGCCCGGACTTTCCTCTCTCCTGCAAAAGCGGGACAGCGATAGAACGGCTTGCTTTACAAAGATAGTGATTTGTTATTAAGGGTTTATGCGGACAAGATTTTTGTCAAGGCTGATGACGCTTTTCAGGATTGCATTACTCGCTGAGTAGAAGAAATCCTGATTGATATTCGCAAAATCATCACTTGGCTTGTGATAATCATCATGGTCTTCAACGCCAAAATAAACAAAAGGAATATTCTCCTTTGCAAATGGCCCATGATCGCTTTGCATAGTCCAGTCATCTTTCCCTGATCCCGGTTCATCATGCCCGAATCTGATAGTAATACCAGTATTCTTATCGGCATGCTGAAGAATATCTCTTAGAACAGGGGTTTTATAGGTGCCGGCAGCATAAAGTTCGGATTTGTCATTATGTGAAACCATATCAAGGTTGATATTCAATTTTATATGCTCCTTCGATGGGACAGGAGCCTTTAAAAAGGAGTATGCACCTTGTAACCCCATTTCTTCGGCATCAAATGCGATGAACAGAAGTGTGTTTTTGGGTTTATGCTCCTTAAAATATTTTGCAATTGATAATATTGCAGCTACTCCTGAAGCATTATCATCAGCCCCGTTATAAATTTCAGAATTGTTCATTCCAACATGATCATAATGGGCTGAAATAACGATTACCTGGTCCGATTTGCCTTTAATATATCCAATCAGGTTGACACCATTGATTTGTTCGTTCCTTCGGTTTTTGAATTTAAATGGATGCTTAAAATCCTTCTTGTAAGCATCAAGTCCAATTTCTTTGAATCTGTTAATGATATATTCAGCGGCCATGAAATTTCCCCGGCTGCCTGTTTTCCTGCCCTCATACTTGTCGGATGAAAGTGTTTCTATATCATTAAGCAATACTTTCCGATCGATATTTTGTGCATTAGCATCAAGAATAGATATTAAGGAAAGGATTATAAGCAGCTTCTTCATGATAAAATTGTAATGTTAAACTCCGAATCTGTTCGACCGGACTGGTTTAAATTTTCCAGTTGATATTAGATACTAAGCTACTTCACGAATATCAACAGCCACCACTCTTGAAACACCCTGTTCTGCCATAGTTACACCATAAATAATATCCGTACTGGCGATGGTTCGTTTATTATGAGAAACAATAATAAACTGTGACTGATCTGAAAATTCCCTTATGATATTATTGAACTTATCAATATTTGTATCATCCAATGGCGCATCAACTTCATCGAAGATACAGAATGGAGCTGGTTTTAATAAATATAATGAGAAGAGCAATGCCGTGGCTGTCAGCGTTTTTTCACCTCCGGATAATTGATTGATAGATAGTGGCCGCTTACCTTTGGGGCGGGCAATAATATCAATGTCTGATTCCAGCGGGTTGGAAGGATCTGCCAATACCAGGTCACAGCTGTCTTCTTCATTAAAAAGAGAACGGAAAACCTGTATAAAATGAGTCCTGACATCGCTGAAGGCTGCCATAAACTTTTCCTTTGCAGTATCATCAATTTCTTTGATTGTTTGTAATAAAGATGATTTAGCTTCGGCCAGATCTTTTTTCTGAGATTGAATAAAGTTATAGCGTTCATTCATTTCCTGATAGGCTTCCATTGCCATTGGGTTTATTGCGCCAAATTCATCCAACTGTCTTTTTATCCGCTCGGTCTTATCACGTATATCCTGCTCACTATCAGTCTGTTGCTCGTAGTACTCTTCATCCAGTAAAACAGATATATCAACATCGAATTCTACAGATAGTCTTTCCTTTAAGGCATTTAGCTCCAGTTTAATTGCTGTTTTCTGATCTTTTAATTCGTTGGAAGTCAGCTCGGCCTGTTCTTTATTTCTGCGGAGCAGGCTTATTTTTTCTTCCATCTCAGTGATCTGTAATCTGGAAGCGTAATAACCTTGTTCAGCCTCATTAACAGCCGTTTCAAATTCCTCTTTTTGAACATACATCGCGATCAGATCTTCATCAGAATGATCTGCATGCTGAAGTGTTTCTTTAATTCCTGCCTGTGTCTTTTCAAGCTCAGCCTGATTTAAACCGATACGTGTTTCCAGATTTTTTTGCTGACTTTCACGGTATTCAAGGTCTTTTTCTATACCAGAAACCTTGTTTTGCTGCTGGTGGAAACGTATATTCTCCTGATTATAGAGTGCCGATTTTGAATTTAAGCTTTCTGCAAGCTCATTATAGCTTTGCTGGTCGTTTAAAACTTGCTCCTGCTTAATTTGTTTGTTGACCTTTAGCTCAATTAGAAGCGGTTCTGCGGCGATTAATTCATTTGCTATACTCGCTATTTTTTGCTCGATATCCTGTTTTCTATTAAGGCTATTTTCAATGAAAGCAAGGTATTGTTCCTGTTTGGTTTTAACAGAAGTATACTCATTGCTCAATCTGTTGATTTCCTGTTGAGATTCCTGAAGAAGATCTTTTTGTGAAGAATCTATCAGATCTTTTAATTTAATCTCTTCTTCCGCAATGGAGTTCTTTAATTTAACAATTAAGGCTTCTCCGTTATTAATTTCTTTAGATAGTTTTTCAAGATTTTTAGCTCTCCCGATTCGTTTTCCTTCAAAAAGTCCGACCGATCCACCCGACATTCCCGTTCTGGTTTTTGTAAACATTCCGGTCTTACTCAGGATAACAACCTGTTCTACTGGCAAAGGGGAACGTAATTCATTTTCTTCCCCTGATTGAAGCAGATAAACATTATAGAGCAGCATTTCACAAAGCGGACGATATTTGGCGTCTGTGTCGATTATTTCTAAAGCAGAAATCAACTCTTTGCGTTCAGTATTTACTGAAGGTCGTTTTCCTGCTACATTTAGAGCATCAAGGATGAAAAAATTAGCCCGGCCTCTTGACGAATCACTGAGTAATTGAATTGCCTGGACTGCCTCTGCCTGAGTTTCTACGACATAATGATTCATAACAGGCTCAAGGTAGTTTTCAATGGCTATCCGGTATTCTTCCCGGCAGAAAAGTATGTCTGAGAAAAGTGGTGCCTGTTTTGTCCAGCCTGCATTTTTTTTCAGAAAACGGATCGATTCCGGAAATCCTTCCAGGTTATCAACCATCGATTTGGTGAGGTTATACTCATTCTGTTTGGAATCGAGTTTTCGGCTTTCCTGATTGAGAATTTCTTTTTGTTCCTTCAGATGCTCAGTACTGCGCCGAATTTGTCGCTCCAGTTCATCCTCGAGCTCTTTATTCTGAATATATTCCTTTTGTTTACTTTCCAGTTTATTCTTTAACTCAGTAATAACCTTGTTAAATTCATTGAGTTCAGTTTCTTTAGATTCTGTATCAGCCATATTCCGGCTGCTTTCCTGATGAAGTGCTTCTTTCTGAATATTCAAAATGGCAATCTCCTTTTCAAGTTTATAGACCTGATTCTGGAGTTCATTATTTTCTAGGCTGATGGTATCCAGTGCTGCTTTCGATTTTTGCTGTTCAGATCTAAGTTCAATGATCCCCTGGTGCTGATTTTCAGTCGAAATACGAAGTTTCTCAAGAA
>CAZGCG010000029.1:0-17203 GCA_964524205.1 uncultured Sphingobacterium sp.
TTTTTTTTTTTTTTTTTTAATTACAGCAGTGATGCCATTTTTACTGATGGTTTTGATCGCTGAAGTAGAAACTTTCAACGTGATTTATCTGTCTTCTTCTGGGATGTAAAACTTTTTTACATGCAGGTTAGGATAAAATTTACGTTTGGTTTTTACGTTTGAGTTAGAAACGTTGAAACCGTTCATCGCCATTTTTCCTGTTAAATCACAAATTCTCGACATGACTATAAGTGTATCTATTATTTAAATTCAAATCTTTAAAGAGTTTGCAAATATCGGGAGAAAAAATCAGATACGCAATACTTTATCAATAAATTTAGACATTCCTTTTAAAAGCATCCCGGCCTCAGGCATTAATGTAATTTTTTTGCATCTATATTAGGCTAACAGGTCTGAATATGATATAATTGTACTCTGATATTTAATTTACCGAACAACAATAAAAAAATGAATCTTCGTATTAATTCCTTTGACGATTACAAACGCGTTTATGACTACAGTGTAGCAGAACCAGAGAATTTCTGGGCTGAGGTTGCCGATACCTTTTACTGGCAGAAAAAATGGGACAGAGTTCTGGACTGGAACTTTACTGAACCCAATGTGAAATGGTTTAGTGGTGCTAAGTTAAATATAACGGAGAATTGCCTTGATCGTCATCTTGAGAATAGTGCAGATAAAATTGCAATGCTTTGGGAACCGAATGATCCTGAAGAGCATTACAGATCATTTACCTATAAAGAACTGCATTTTAAAGTAGTTCAGTTTGCAAATGCACTGAAGAATAATGGTGCAAAAAAGGGCGACCGTATTTGTATTTATATGCCTATGGTTCCAGAACTTGCAATTGCAGTACTGGCTTGTGCACGTATAGGTGCAATTCACTCAGTAGTATTCGGAGGCTTTTCTGCTCAGTCGATTGCTGATCGTATCAATGATGCCCAGTGTAATCTGGTTATAACTGCTGATGGTGGTTTTAGAGGGAATAAAGATATTCCGCTAAAAAATATAATTGATGATGCCATTGTACAGTGTACATCGGTTCAGAGAATAATCGTTTTAACACGTACCCGTACCCCGGTATCAATGATCAAAGGACGCGATGTATGGTGGGAAGATGAGATTAAAAAAGTAGAAACTCAGGGCAATCCTGCATGTCCGGCTGAGCCGATGGATGCAGAAGATCCCTTGTTCATTCTATATACTTCTGGTTCAACCGGTAAGCCTAAAGGTGTAGTTCATACCTGCGGAGGTTATATGGTTTATACCGGATATACCTTCAGAACTGTATTCCAGTACCAGCCGGGTGAAGTCCATTTCTGTACTGCAGATATTGGCTGGATTACCGGTCACTCGTATATTGTTTACGGACCCTTATCCCAGGGGGCAACAACCCTGATGTTCGAGGGTGTACCAACCTGGCCTGATGCAGGTCGTTTCTGGGAGATAGTGGATAAGTACAAGGTAAATATCCTTTATACTGCTCCAACTGCGATCCGCTCGCTGATGAGCTTTGGAGATGAACCTTTAAAAGGAAAAGATCTGAGCTCGCTGACCAAACTTGGTTCAGTAGGTGAACCGATTAATGAGGAAGCATGGCACTGGTATAATGATAAGATCGGAAAAGGAAAATGTCCGATTGTTGATACCTGGTGGCAGACCGAAAATAGCGGTATTCTGATCTCACCAATTGCAGGTATAACTCCAACAAAGCCTGGATATGCCACTCTGCCTTTACCGGGAGTTCAGCCTTGCCTTGTTGATGAGCAGGGTGTTGAATTAACAGGTAATGATGTTAGTGGAAATTTATGTATCAAGTTTCCATGGCCGGGAATTATCCGTACAACCTATGGAGATCATGAGCGTTGCCGTCTGACTTATTTCTCTACTTACAAGAATATGTATTTTACCGGTGACGGCTGTTTGAGAGATGAAGACGGATACTACCGCATTACCGGCAGGGTAGATGATGTTATCAATGTATCCGGTCACCGTATCGGTACCGCAGAGGTTGAAAATGCAATTAATATGCATGCAGACGTTGTTGAAAGTGCTGTTGTGGGTTATCCTCATGATATCAAAGGGCAGGGAATTTATGCCTATGTTATCCTTGGAACTTCTACTCACGATCATGATCTGACCAGAAGAGATATCCTTCAGACTGTAGCCCGTATCATTGGCGCTATCGCTAAACCAGATAAGGTTCAGTTTGTATCAGGTCTGCCAAAAACAAGATCCGGTAAGATCATGCGAAGAATCCTAAGAAAAATTGCTGAAGGTGAAACTTCAAACCTTGGAGATACTTCAACCCTTCTTGATCCTTCTGTTGTAGAAGAAATCAAGAATGGCGCTGCTAATATGTAGTTGATGGTATCCTGTGGTTGGTGATAACACCAAGCACAGGATACCACCAATCACAGGAAAGTATCCCCCTCTGGTTGGTGTTCTCACCATACCAGGTAGTTGGAAATAAGGTGGTTGGTGATAACACCAACCACAAGAGGAATAATTTGGCTCCATTTTTGTTTAATCTGTTCATTACATAAACCCAAACCTATGGACAAGCTAGAATTAAAAGGAAAATGGAACGAGATGAAAGGTAAAGTCAAACAAGCATATGCTGATATGACCGATGATGATCTCAAGTATGAAGAAGGTAAAGATGAAGAGCTTTACGGAAGACTCCAGCAAAAAACAGGCAAGACACGACAAGGTGTTATTGACTGGCTGAAAAGCTTATAATTTAAAGAAGAGCCCCTGTTAAAACAGGGGCTTTTTTTATTTCCCCTCCTTTGGTTGGTATTGTCACCAACCAATTTTTTGGTATTGTAAGTAACCAATCAACTATCCCGGCAAAGGAAAATTTCGTAATTTCGCTTCGATGAAAAAAACTAAACCTACCATACTTGTCGTAAACGATGACGGAATTACCGCTCCAGGAATAAAAACTCTGATTGAAGTAATGCAGGGCATTGGAAATGTTGTTGTTGTTGCTCCTGACGGACCGCAGTCGGGTACAGGCCATGCCATAACCATAGCCAAGCCCCTGCGTTTGGATAAGGTAGAATTGTACGAAGGTGTTGAGATGTATAAATGCTCAGGGACTCCGGTTGATTGCGTGAAACTGGCAGTCAATAAGGTATTCAAAGGTAAAAAACCTGATTTATGTGTGTCCGGTATCAACCATGGATTGAACAATTCAATCAATGTGCTTTATTCCGGAACTATGTCTGCAGCAGTTGAAGGTGCAATTGAAAGTATACCTTCCATCGGTTTCTCACTCGACGATTTTGGTCATGATGCTGACTTCAGCCATTGCAAAAAATATATTGAGAAGATAACCAATCAGGTTTTGAAGAATGGGCTCGGTTTAGGGACTTTACTGAATGTTAATTTCCCAAGAGGTGCGGCCATTAAAGGAATTAAAATATGCAGGCAGGCAAATGCCAAATGGGCCGAAGAGTTTGATGAGCGTACCGACCCGAACAGACGCAGTTATTACTGGCTGACCGGCGTGTTCCAGAATAATGATCATGGTGAAGATACTGATGTATGGGCACTTGATAATGGTTTTGTATCAGTTGTTCCGGTGCAGTTTGATATGACCGCACACCATGCTATTCCGATTCTGAATACATGGGATTTGGAGGTAGGGAGTAGGGAGTAGGAAATTGGAAATAGGAAATAGGGAATAGGGACCTGGTCTATTCCCTACCCGATAGCTATCGGGTTCCCATTCCCTATTCCCCACAAAACGTATTTAACTTAATCGATATTCTGTTTGCTCATTCATGAAATACTACTTAATTGCCGGTGAAGCCTCGGGCGATCTGCATGGATCAAACCTGATGAAAGCGCTTAAACTGAAAGATCCAAAAGCGGAATTCAGGTATTTTGGCGGCGACCTGATGATGGCTGTATCTCCCGGATTAGCCATGCATTATTCAGAAATGGCTTTTATGGGCTTTGTTGAGGTGATTGCCAATTTGAATTCGATCTTCAAAAACATTAAAACGGCAAAGCAGGATATTCTTGCGTTTCAGCCTGATGTAGTCATTTTGATCGACTTTCCCGGCTTCAATATGAAATTAGCTGATTTTGCAAAAAACAAAGGATTCAAAGTCTTTTACTACATCTCACCAAAAGTCTGGGCATGGAATCAGAAGCGGGTTTTGAAGATTAAGAAGGTCGTCGACCGGATGTTCTGTATTCTCCCTTTTGAGGTAGAATTCTATAAAAAATGGGGAATGGATGTCGATTATGTAGGTAATCCCATATTGGATGCAATAGCCTCCAATCCTCCAGACGAATTATTTAAGATTACGCATAATCTGGATGTCAGGCCAATTATTGCGCTCCTCCCGGGAAGCAGAAAGCAGGAACTTGAAAGGGTCTTGCCTGAAATGGTCAGAACGGCAGATAGTTTTCCTGAATATCAGTTTGTAATTGCCGGTGCACCCTCTTTTAGTGAAGAAGACTATTCTGGCTATCTGGAAGGCAGAAAAATAGCTGTTATCTTTAATGCGACCTATAATCTGTTACTTAATTCAAAGGCAGCCATTGTAACTTCAGGTACAGCAACTCTGGAAACAGCTCTCCTGAAAATCCCGCAGGTGGTCGTTTACAAAGGTAATCCGGTATCAATCGCAATTGCCCGTATGCTGGTTAAGATTAAGTATATCTCCCTGGTCAATCTGGTCATGAATCAGACTATTGTTAAGGAGCTGATTCAGGAAGATTGTAACAGCAGGATGATCGGGAATGAACTCGATCTGATCCTGAATGACCCGCTCTATCGCACCGAAATGCTGATCAATTACGATGAACTGGCTATTCGTATGGGCGAGCCGGGGGCATCAGGCAGAGCTGCGGCACTCATGTTTGCCTATCTGAATACCTGATCAATCCATATTCTTTCTTTCTTTCTTTCCTGTTCAAATAAAAAAATATTTCCCGAACACAACCAATACACTCTTTTTTCAGTATGTATTATATTGATTATAAGATAGTAAAGGATAGAATAATCTTCTTAAATTAAATGTTTATTTCCGGTTCATTTCCGGGAATACTTTTGTCATTTCTTTTTTTAATGATTTAGTATGTTTCGGAGGCTGCTGTTGCTTTTCTTGCTTGGCTTTGCTGCAGGTCGCGGTAATGCCCAGTTAGTTACAGAATGTCCACAGAACATCGGTTTTGAGAATGGCACCTTTCAAAACTGGGATTGTTATATCGGTGAAGTTTCAGGAACCGGCGAACGATTCCCCGATGCAGTCAGGCCCCCGAGGGTATCTTTAAATTTTTCAGGTCCGGTTCCAGGGCAGCATTCTCTATTCAGAAAAGGTTCAGGCAGAGATACTTATGGTGAGTTCTCTCTTGACGCTCCCAACGGTAGTGATTATGTGGTTCAATTGGGAAATGACCTGACCGGCAGGGGGGTAGACCGGATCAGCTATACGATCAATGTGCCGGCGAATGTAGAATCTTATTCGATCATATTCAGCTACGCAGTGGTGTTTCAGAATCCCGGCCATGAACCTGATGAGCAGCCTAAATTTACTGCCCGGGTTTTTGACCCCATGTCTGATAGTTCAACAGAATGCGGATCTTTTGAATTTGTATCGTCAGGGAGTCTGCCCGGATTTGAGCCATCAAAAAGGGATTCAAGGGTATTATACAAAGGTTGGGCACCGGTACTCGTTAATTTATCAAGCTATCTTGGTCGTACCATTCGTCTGGAGTTTACGGCCTACGACTGCTCCAGAGGAGGTCATTTTGGATATGCTTATATTGATTTCAACGAAAATTGTTCCATCCCGGTCACGGGAAATATAACCTGCCCCGAAACCAATTCTATTACACTTAAAGCACTCCCGGGTTTTTTTGGCTACCGCTGGTTTAATGCAGAAACCAAGGAAGATCTGGGTCAGAGCGATAGCCTAAGGATCTCACCTGTGCCTGCTGTGGGAACAAAAATAGGTATTGAACTTGTTCCATATCCGGGCCTGGGATGTACTCAGACCTTATACACAATAATAACTGGAATGGACATGAATATTCGTGATCCGGTCCCGCGATGTATCAGTGTTGACCTTACGGATATCTCATTGAAGGTTGGAAACAGCTCCGACCTGACTTATTCCTACTGGAGGAACAGTCAGGCAACTATACCATTGCCCAATCCCAGCCGGGTTGGAGTGAGCGGGATATATTATGTCAAAGGCATGAGTTCTTCGGGTTGCATCAGAATATTACCTACCCGTGTCACTATTGTACAGGTGCCAAAAGTTACATTAAACCGGGTATTGCAGGCAGATTATCCTCAAACAATTGATCTGACTAAAGCATATACACCGGCCCCCGATCTAACCTACAGCTATTGGATGGATAATGAAACCACAATTCCGCTGCGTGATCCGGATAGAATATTTAAAAGCGGGACCTATTATATAAAAAGCACGAGTAATGGGGGCTGTGTTAGTGTCACGCCGGCACCGGTGGAGATATTTGTGCCCGAAATGGCTATATCCAATATTTTTACACCTAATGGGGACAAGGTTAACGATGAGCTAACAGTTTTACTGAATGAAGGAATTAAGGTTAAAACGTTCAAAATATTTAACCGATGGGGGGATGTAGTTTTTACTACTCCTAATATCGAAGATTACTGGACCGGGGTTAAGGAGAGCGCTCAGGTACCTACTGGAGTTTATTACTGGGTATTTGAAGGTATCCGGAATTCAAAGCCCTATATAAAGTCAGGATATGTTACCCTTGTAAGGTAAAAAAGCCCTTTTTCTGTTTTTTAGAGCAGAAAAAGGGCTCTTTGAAATTATTTTACGTTGAAATTGATCTGATGGTCGCCCCAAATCAAAGAAACAAGACCAGATTTTGCGATCTTAAAGGTCATACGCTCAGTAAAACTTGCTGATTTAACCGGTTTTACGGTAAAACGCATCGCATCCTGTGCCTGATCGTATTCCGTACCCGACTGGTTCCATGACTTGTTGATCATTACAGTCCATTGGCTCTCGCCAGGAATAGTGTACAGACTGTATTTGCCGGCTGGAAGAGATTTGCCTTCAACCTTTACAGCTTTACTAACTTCAAACACTGTAGCCTCATTTGCACCTGTCCGCCAAACTTTGCCATAAGGAGCTATTTCTTTACCAATGGTACGGCCTTTTACTCCAGGCTGACTGTAATCGATACTGATTTTTACTCCCGTGCTGGTTGTTTCCGAAACTTTAGCCGCCGGGCTTGGCCTTTGAGCACATGCTGTGAATCCGCTGTAAAGGCCTGTAATTAATAATAAAAAGAATGTTTTTTTCATGTTTTTGGGTTTTTAACAAATATAGATAAGGTTGATTATAATAATGAAATGGAATAATATTATTACAAGAATAATTAGCTGAGCTAGGATTAATAGGATGCTAGGATTATAGGATTAGAGTTATTATGGGTACTGTCAGAGTTAGGATTGATAGGATGGTAGGATTAGAGTTATTATGGGTACTGTCAGAGTTAGGATTGATAGGATTATAGGATTAGAATTATTATGGGTACTGTCAGAGCTAGGATTGATAGGATTAGAGTTATTATGGGTACTGTCAGAGTTAGGATTTATAGGATTATAGGATTAGAATTATTATGGGTACTGTCAGAGCTAGGATTGATAGGATTAGAGTTATTATGGGTAGTGTCTGAGTTAGGATTTATAGGATTTTAAGATTATAGGATTAAAGAGTGCTGAATTAACAATGTAATTATAAAAATGCTTACCAAACATTTAAATCGATTCTGACAGAAGATGATTTAAGCTTGTTCATCCATCATCCTATTAATCCTACCATCCTTTCATCCTCTAATCCTACCATCCTATCATCCTAATGCATTGACTTAATCTCGGTTAATATGATCTTAATATCCGTATCCCCAATATTCTCTACATAATGTTTCGCCCCCTGCCCCGCCCAGGATGAAGCACCTGTTTTAACCTCCGAAATTTTAGGTTCCCCGTTCTCAGTATAAACTTTGACTTTTCCACCTGAAACAACATAAGATGATCTGGGAGGATGAGTATGCCAGACATCCTTCTCACCGGGTTTTACGGCATATTCCACCACTCTTACATGTTCATTTTCCATAAGCACTCTGGCCTGATTTGGAGAAGTTTGTACAATATCAATGTTAAGAGTGTCAGTTGCTTTCTGTGTGGAGGCAACGGTGTCTTTTGTGGCACCCTCCATTTTGTTTGAATCGTTTGTAGCGGACTGATTACAAGCATATAACACAGTCACAGGGAGCATTAAGAATATAAGTCTTTTCATCTGAATTTAAATCGTTTTGTAATAATTAATTAAAAATGCAATTATGCTCTTGAGAAATGAAGATAACAAATTTTGCTTCCCCCCGATAGCTATTGGGCCTATTTCCCACCCGATAGCTATCGGGTCCCAATTCTCCATTTCCTATTTCCTATTCCCCATTTCCTCTCCTAAATCAAACCTTCGGAACCTGCCAGCCATTATGATAGCGTGCTTTCATCAATTGATTGGCATCAGAATCTGTAAATTCATTTTTTGCAGCATTCCAATACACTTTCTTACCTGTTTTATAGGCAATATTCCCCATTTGTGCGTTGATTGCTGCAATGCTTCCGGTTTGGATTCCGCATTTTAAGCGTGTGACATCATTATTTGTAATGGCATCTACAAAATTAATCGCATGTGCTTCATGTGCATTCCTTTCGGGTTTGCGATGTGCAACTTCCTCAACTTTGTTAACTCGTTGGCCATCCTTGTTTTCCGTTTCCGGAATTACTTTCCAGCCGCCACGGTTGACAACCAGAGTAGCATTATTTCCAATGAATGCGATACCTTCGGTAGAGCCATAATTACCGCCATCTATGCCTGTGGCGTGTTCCCAGAGCATATTAAATCCGTCATACTCGTAAACTGTTTGTAGGGTATCAGGAGTTTCAGAAGCATCATCCGGATAAGCAAATTTTCCACCTGAAGCCATGACCGATTTAGGAGCCTGGACTCCCATCGCAAATAGTGCAATATCGATCTCATGTACGCCCCAGTCTGTCATTAAACCACCGGCATAGTCCCAAAACCATCTGAAATTAAAGTGAAAGCGGTTCTGATTAAAATCGCGTTTCGGTGCCGGACCTAACCACATCGTATAGTCAACTCCTGCCGGCGCCGGACCGTTTGCTAATTTTGGAACCGGTTTCATCCAGCCCTGGTATGCCCAGCATTTCACCAGCCTGATCTGACCCAGCTTTCCAGATTTTACATAATCTATTGCTTCGGCATATTGTGATCCTGAACGCTGCCATTGTCCAACCTGTATGATTTTTCCATAGCGCTGCTGGGCTTTCACCATGATCTGACATTCTTCAATGGTATTGGCTATTGGTTTTTCAACATACACATGTTTGCCCGCCGAAACAGCGTCGACCATGTTCAGGCAATGCCAATGATCAGGGGTGCCGATTATGACAACATCTATGGCAGGGTCTTCCAGCAATTTGCGATAATCCCTGTATTGCTTCGGCCGCTTGCCACGCAGCTTAAATACATCTTCTGTACGCTGGTCGAGCACACTTTGGTCTACATCAGCCAGAGCAATACAATTTACCTGTGGCAGTTTGAGGTGTGCATTCATGTTCGACCAGCCCATCCCTTTGCATCCAATGAGTCCGAAATTGATTTGATCAGAAGCTTTAATAGTTCGGGTAAAGAGCCCAAAATCTGAAGCACTTAGAATCTGGGGCATGCTGATTCCGGCTCCCAGGAGCATCGTATTTTGAATGAATTTTCTTCTGGAATTATACATAGCTGCTTATTTGCTGAATAGTTGAATTATTTCTCTAATCGCCTGATGATTAAAGCTATAAAAAACCAATAAGAAATATGCTGATTGTGAATAAAATATGAAAGGACTATTTGAAATGTTTGGCTTGCAATATTCTGAGAAAGATTTGGCTGGTGTTCTGTAAGGGATTGGATTAGAATCCATTTTAACTGTAAGTCCGACCTGCCTTACAGAACATGTCGGCAAGGGGAGAAAATAACGAATAACAGAACAATGGGAGCGTGATTGAGTAATTTTGGGGTCTTAATCAATCAAGTTTTCAAATGCTCGTCGACTTTACTCAGTAAAATGTCAATGTCAAAAGGTTTTTCCAGATAATCATTAGGTCCACCATCAATATGGATATATTTAGCAAGGTCTTGTTTCCCGGACATTAGAATGACCGGCAGAAAGCTGGTCAGGATATTTTCTTTGATGTCTTTACAAATTGCCAGACCATCCATATTGCTAAGCATAACATCCAGTAAGATTAAGTCGGGTTTGAATTCATTTATCTCCTCAAAAATCCTGTCTGCAGCGGCCAGACACTTTATTTCATATCCAACCTCCATTAAGAGGATAGTAAGAATTTCTAGAATATCGGTATTGTCATCCAGAATAAGGACTTTTTTTTTCATGATTCATTTAGGCAAGAAGGCCAATTTGTTTTACTATTCTTCTTGAAATATAGTACTAATTCAAGAATAATGGAATTAACTAAATTTGAACTTCATTTTATTGTATGTATAAATTTATAACTGATCCTGGCCCGGATACGACTAGCATTCTCTTTCTGCCTTTGCTGTTTATTTCTTTACTTAACTTTACAACTATCAGATTGCCCGTGATATTGCTTTTGAATGCTTTGGCTTAATCGATTTTCATTCCGTCTCAAAACAATGCCATGTATCCCGACAGGTATCCCAAATAATTCAATATCCCACTTTACCTATCCTTTTATTTTGATCTGATTGCCAATATTGAAGGATGTGACAGAATAGTGGACCAGTGTTGAATAATAATGTTAACTTCCGAAAATGTCTTTCGCAAAACTCTCTCTCCAGGAGCACGCAGCACCGCAGTTTTTAGACTAAACAAATTGTAAGAATTAAAATGGCTAATAGCAACAAATCTGATGAGCCTAGCTTTGCTAATAAAGAACTTGCTTCTCAAAATAATGAAAAAGAAAAGCGGGCACAGGAGCTAGTGATTGCTAATAAGGAATTGGCTTTTCAAAACAAAGAGAAGGAAAAACGCGCTGCAGAGTTAGTTATTGCGAACAAGGAACTGGCTTTTCAAAACGAGGAGAAAGAAAAGCGTGCCGCAGAGTTAGTTATTGCAAACAAAGAGCTTGCTTTTCAAAATGAAGTGAAGGAAAAGCGAGCTGCAGAGTTGGTTATTGCAAATAAGGAACTTGCTTTTCAAAATGAGGAGAAAGAAAAACGTGCAGCGGAGTTAGTTATTGCTAATAAGGAACTGGCTTTTCAAAATGAAGAGAAAGAAAAGCGTGCTGCAGAATTAGTCATTGCGAACAGGGAACTTAAGCATGCTGAAGATGATATCCGCAAACTGAACGACGAACTAGAACAAAAGGTAATTGAACGTACTGCGCAGCTGGAATCTGCAAACAAAGAACTCGGATCATTTTCCTATTCAGTTTCCCACGATTTAAGATCTCCTATCAGAGCAATTAATGGTTATGCAAAGATTTTGGAGGAGGACCATAGTGATAAACTTGATTCAGATGGGAAAAAAGCTCTTGACTCGATCATGCACAATTCAAAGAAAATGGGTCAGCTAATCGATGATTTACTGGCATTCTCCAAATTGGGCAGGAAACAGGTAACGGTCTCAGAAATTAATATGACTGATCTTGTTAGAACTGTAATAGATGAATTATTATTAGAGGATGATGAAAACACTCCTGAGTTTAAAATAAATGTGCTTTCGCCAGCAAAAGGAGACCAGTCTCTGATCAAACAAGTATGGATTAATCTGATTTCCAATGCCATTAAATATTCAAAATATAAACCTGAAACTTATATCGAGATAGGTTCTGATGTAAAAGATAAACTGGTATTTTACTATGTAAAGGATAATGGCGCGGGATTTGATATGGAATACTACGATAAGCTTTTTGGGGTTTTTCAGAGATTACATTCGCAGGAAGAATTTGAAGGGACAGGCATTGGACTGGCCATTGTACACAAAATAGTAAACCGGCATAATGGAACAGTTTGGGCAGAATCAATACTGAATGAAGGATCATCCTTCTATTTCAGTCTTCCTGCCTGAATCAAGCTTCCCCCATAATTGTATTTAATAAAAATATATGAATTACGATGCTGTTGAAATTTTATTTGCCGAGGATAGTATAGATGACGCTACACTCACCATTCGTGCGCTTGTAAAGAGTGGTTTCACAAACAAACTTCATCATGTTAAGGATGGGGCTGAAGCACTTGATTTTCTTTACTGCAGAGGCATTTATGCTTCACGTAATATCAGTGAAAAACCTAAGCTTATATTGCTAGATCTTAAGATGCCAAAACTTACAGGAATGGAGGTGCTGGAAAAAATAAAATCAGATCCAATTTTTAAATCTATTCCAGTAGTAATTCTTACCTCATCGAATGAAGATCCTGATGTACAAAAATGCTATGCTTTGGGTGCGAATAGTTATATCGTAAAACCAGTGGATAGCGATAATTTCTTTAATGCTATCAAAGAAATTGGAATGTATTGGGTGATAATTAATCAGCCAAACCATTGATATAAAACGAATTATAATAGATCCTAAGGAGAGGGAATGGAAAATATATAAGGTGTTTTGCTTTGCAGATAGTATGAAATAATGACTGCTAATCTTAAAATACTTATTCTTGAGGACAATCAGAGTGATGCTGATCTGCTTCAGCGCGAATTGAAAAAATCAGGATTGATTTTTACTGCTGAGATTGTTCAAACCCGTGTAGATTTTGAACAAGCACTTCATAGCTTTAATCCTGATCTAATATTATCCGATTATTCGCTGCCTTCTTTCGACGCAGTAAGTGCTTTCAACATTAAGCAAAATATATCTCCACTAATTCCTTTTATTATCGTTTCCGGTGTTATTGGTGAAGAAAATGCTGTGGAGCTTATTAAGAATGGTGTTACCGATTATACCCCAAAAGATAAACTATTTACATTAGCTACAAAAATAAGCCGGGCACTAAAAGATAGGGAGGAGGCGAAGGAAAAGAAAGCTATTGCCGAAAAATTAAAAATGCAAACGGCAGAATTAATCATTGCAAACAAAGAACTTATTTTTCAGAACAGTGAGAAAGAAAAAAGGACAGTAGATTTAATTGTCTTAACCGAAGCCCTGAAGGTTCAGAAAGATGAGTTAAAGCGGGCAAATGAAGAACTTTATGAAAAGACACTGCTTTTACAGCGGCAGGAAGACAATCTTATCAGGATTAATGAAGATCTTGAAGAGCGGGTTTTTGAAAGAACCTGTGAACTGGAAAGCCTGAATCATGAACTTAAAGATCTGAATTTATCAAAGGATAAGTTTCTGTCTGTCATTTCCCATGATCTCCGTAACCCTTTAACAGCATTGATGATCACATCAGATAAGTTAAGCCGCGACTCCGAAAATTCTAATGTTAGCCCCTTGGCAATGATCATCCATCGAACCTCTCATAAAATTCTTGAGCAATTGAATGAACTGGTTGAGTGGGCACAGATGCAACGTGAGAAAACGACTTTTAATTCTAAAAAACTTCATTTGGCTCAGGGAGTAGATCAGAGTCTCGACTTGTTAAAAGCCAATGCTTTGCAAAAGAACATTGTTCTTGAAAATAGAATTTCTAATGATCTTTATGTAAATGCGGATATACTAATGCTTCGATCGATACTTCAAAACCTGGTTACAAATGCTATAAAATATACTCCGCAGGGAGGACTTATAAATGTAACTGCAAAGCGTATTGATAAAATGGTTGAGCTTTGTGTCACTGATTCCGGGATAGGTATGGAAGCAGATATTCTGAAAAATCTATTTCTTAATTCTAATTCTGCTTCTGTATCCGGTACCAATAATGAAAAAGGTTCAGGACTTGGCCTGAAACTGGTAAAGGATTTTGTTACTCAGCATGGTGGTACCATTCGTGCTGAAAGCGAAATTGGAAAAGGGACAACTATTATTTTTTCTGTGCCTGCATACTAACTCAATGGGCGTGTATCGAATCTCTTTATGATGGAGCTGAACGCAGCAGAGGCAATTGCAGGATTTTATCACACTTTGCCTCACAATTCAACAAAAAAGGCCCCAGAATACTCTGAAGCCTTATAGGTGGAGAATATCGGATTCGAACCGATCACCTCTTCACTGCCAGCGAAGCGCTCTAGCCAAATGAGCTAATCCCCCTTGTATGGAGAGTTCCATTAGATTGGTTCACCGGTACAATTATCAGCATTTTAAACGACTTTTTCAAGTTTGTAAAGGATCATTTAAGATTTTTATATTACGGTAGCACTTAAGTGAAAGTTCGTAATCAAAGAATACCTGACTGTTCGACTTGTTTCTACAGCTCATGTCGAATAATCAGATGATGCGGGTTTTATACATACTTTGTTCTGTATCTTTTGAATCTCTCAGCCAATGGATTACTTACCCAAAAGTATCACAACGCAATCAGTTATTCTGATTTTCTACAGATCACTTTGATTTCAAATATTCCAACCAATTTCTAATTAAACTTTTCATATACATTAATTTAACCTTGGATTAATTTAATTAGGGTTATTTCTTTCAATTATTTATTTATAACTAATTGATTAATAAATATATAGTGATATTTATTAAAACATTTTTAGAGTTTTCTCCGTCTCTAATAAAACCTCTTTACTCTTCAAAATACAATATTCTCATCATGCAGGCTTAATATCCCGACTTGACTTTTGTGGCGTAATTATTTAACCCTCAAAATTCAAAACTGATTATGAAAAGACAATACCTGCTCTTTTTTAGTAAAATTCTTATTTTATTAATAACGTTTTCTTTCCTCGATTTCCGAGGGAAAGTGTTTGCTCAAACACAAATTTCCGGAAAAGTTAAAGATGCGAAAGATGAGCCTGTTCCGGGGGTTAGTGTTTTATTAAAAGGCACTAAAATTGGTGCCACAACAGATATTAATGGAGATTTTAAATTAAGAACAGATTCAAAACAGGGTGTTCTTGTAATCTCTTCTATTGGTTATACTCCTCAGGAAATAAATATCAATGGTCAGACACAGTTTGTTGTAAGATTAATTGAAGACAATAAATTTCTTAGTGAGGTAGTAGTTACAGCACTGGGCATTAAACGTGAGGAAAAATCACTTGGTTTCGCAGCTCAGACGATAGGTGCAAATGCAATTGTCGATGCAAAAACCAATAACTGGGTAAATTCCTTATCTGGCAAAGTAGCCGGATTGAATATACAAGGTACAGGTGCCGGACCGATGGGTTCATCCAGAATCACACTAAGAGGAGAGTCTTCCTTAAATCTTGATAATAACCAGGCACTGATTGTAGTAGATGGCGTTCCTTTGAGCAGTAAAATTACAGGTACAGGTTTTTCATCCCACCTTTCTGCTGATAGTCCGGTAGATTATGGTTCTTCCGTTTCTGATTTGAATCCTGATGATATCGACAATGTCACAGTATTGAAAGGCCCTGGTGCGACAGCATTATACGGTAGCCGCGCAGCAGGTGGGGTAATTATTATCACAACCAAATCAGGTGAGCGTAAGGACGGAAGTTTGGGTATCACATTTAATTCCAACTTTAATATCGAGCAGGTTAACCGCTGGCCGGATTATCAGTTTGAATACGGTGAAGGAAGAACAAGTGATTATTACTCTTATCTGGACAGCCCGGATGGAATTAACACCAGTACAACTGCCGCTGCAGGTCGTGCATGGGGCCCGAAATTTTCAGGGCAAAGTTATTTTCAGTACGATCCAAATACCCCGGATAATAAACCGACTGCCCGGACTCCATGGGTAGCCAATAAAAATTATATCTCTGATTTTTTCCAAACCGGTCATACGATATCCAATAGTCTGTCGCTTGATGGAGGAAATGAAAAGGGATCAGCCAGAGTATCGGTAACCCAAATGAAAAATAAATGGATCATCCCGAATACAGGTTTTGAAAG
The DNA here is from genome assembly GCA_964524205.1 of uncultured Sphingobacterium sp. Lineage (GTDB taxonomy): Bacteria > Bacteroidota > Bacteroidia > Sphingobacteriales > Sphingobacteriaceae > Daejeonella. The sequence continues at coordinate 16,046 of CAZGCG010000029.1, forward strand.
ATTGAATGCTTCACTTTCAGTTAATCAAAAGCTCTCTCCGAAACTTAAGATCAGTGGCAGAGCCAATTATTCGAATAAGAAAAGTGATAACCTGCCGATGGCCGGTTACAATAACCAAACCTTAATGTACTTTTTGATCATTGGACCAAGTCCAAACCTGCAGGCCTCCTGGTATAAACCTTACTGGAAACCGGGATTGGAAAATGTGGAACAAAAAAATCCATTCAATCCGGGTCCGGATAATCCATACCTGGCAATGTATGAAATGCTGAATACCATGAATAAGAATGGTCTTGTTGGTTCGGTATCGGCTAATTATGAAATTTCTAAAAAGCTTGATCTGATGTTAAGGACAGGTCTTGATATGTCGAATGAGTTTCGTTCACAGCAAAGACCGTTTAGCATGACCAGATATCCGCGTGGGATGTATCGTGAACAAAATGTATTCAGTTTTGAGTCAAATACCGATGTCTTGCTATCCTACAAGGAGAAAATATCATCTAAAATAAACTTGAATGCTTCTGCAGGAGCAAACTCAATGAATCAGAACTATGATTTTGCGGGTATGTATGCTGATCAGCTTGCACAACCGGGAATTTATCAGATATCTAATAGTTTAGATCAGGCGGTTGCAGATCCGCTTAAGACCAGTAAATCAATCCAGAGTGTTTACGGTTCTGCTCAGGTAGCGTTTGATGAGAAGATATTTTTTGATGTAACAGGAAGAAACGATTGGTCGAGTACATTACCGTTCAAGAATAATTCTTTCTTCTATCCTTCATTCAGTTCAAGTTTTATTCTGGATGAGATATTCAATTTACCTGCTTCTATTACTTTTGCCAAAGCAAGGGCCTCATGGGCTCAGGTAGGTAATGATACCCGTCCTTATCAAACTGCAAGGTATTACGACCGGATCTACAGCAATAGCTTCACCAATCCTGCCCAGCTTTTTAACGCAGAGTTAAAACCTGAAATCACCTCAAGTTATGAGTTTGGTTTGGATCTGCGCATGTTAAAAAACAGGCTTGGCTTTGATGTGGCATATTATAATAATCAGAGCCGGAACCAGATCTTGTCTATTCCCTTAGATCCGGTTACAGGCTTTTCAACTGCCCTAATCAATGCCGGCTTAATTAACAGTAAGGGTTGGGAGGTAAA
>CAZGCG010000030.1:0-7483 GCA_964524205.1 uncultured Sphingobacterium sp.
TCTGATACCTTCATCAACTGAAGGGTAGTCGTATGCTTCGGGGGCTGCTTTTATACCTTCATTTTTCGCCGAAACACATAAAGCAAAATTCCGGTACAGATTAGCAAATGCTTCAAGATATCCTTCGGGATGACCTCCTGGTGTACGGCTGTTAAACGCAGCATAGCTTGAAAGCTGATGCCCGCCCGCTCTTAAAATTTGAACCGGTGCATCCAGCCATTTCAGAATTAAGGTATTTGGTTCCTGTTGTGCCCATTCGAGCCCGCCCTTTTCGCCATAAACCCTGATCCGGAGTGCATTTTCTTCTCCCGCTGCAATTTGGGAAGCAATCAATACACCATTTGAACCATTATCAAATTTGAGAAGCACATTACCGTCATCATCCAAAGCTCTTCCATCTACTACAATGCTTAAGTCTGCACACAATTGTGTAATCTTTAATCCGCTGATATATTCAGCGAGATGTGCAGCATGGGTTCCAATATCACCCATACATCCGCTTTTTCCTGATCTGGCAGGGTCAGTACGCCATGCAGCCTGTGGGTTTCCATCTTTTTCAGATAATTTGCTCAACCATCCCTGTGGGTATTCTACGATTATCTTTCTGATCTTACCCAATTCGCCTGCTTTAACCATTTCCCTGGCTTGTTTAACCATAGGATAACCGGCATAGGTATGGGTCAGCAATAAACTGAGACCGGTTTCTTCGGTTTTTTTCTTCAGCAGTTTGGCTTCCTCAAGTGTAAAGGTGATTGGTTTATCAATCACCACATGAAAGCCATGCTCCAGAGCCATCATTGCCGGAGCGAAGTGGGCATGGTTTGGAGTAACAATACTTACAAAATCCATCCGCTCACTGGCAGGGAGGCGGCTCTCCTGAAGGATCATTTCTTCATAATTCGGATAAATCCGGTCTTCCGGAAGAAACAGGGTTCTGCCGCTTTCGATGGCTTTTTCCGGACTGGAGCTGAGGGCTCCACATACAAGCTCAATAAGACCATCCATATTGGCTGCAATGCGGTGAATGGCTCCGATAAAGGCATCTTTACCACCGCCAATCATTCCCATTCTTAATTTTCTTTTCATCATTTAAGGCTAAAAATTATTCGTGTCAAACAGATATTAAATATAAAATTTTGTTCTTTTCCCCCTGAAATAAATCCTGAATTTAATTCAGGATTATTTGTTCACAGAGAATTTATAAACAGTACTTGTTTTGTATACTTTTCCGGGATTCAGAACAGTTGCCGGGAATGCCGGCTGATTTGGCGAGTCGGGGAAATGCTGCGTTTCGAGGCAGAATGCTGTTCTGAATTCATCCTTAGTACCTCCTTTAAAGGTGTTTTTACCCTGCATAAAATTTCCGCTGTAAAACTGAAGGCCGGGTTCCTGAGTAAATACTTCCATGACAATCCCCGACTGGTCAGCTCTTGCAATTGCAGCAGCTTTCATCACTCCGCTTTCAGCCGGATTTAATACATAATTATGATCATAACCTTTTCCGTACTTCAACTGAATATTATTATCCTCAATTCTGTCGCCTATTTTTACTGCTTTTCTGAAATCAAAGGGGCTACCAGCTACAGATTCTATTTTCCCCAATGGAATAAGAGTTGAATCTACTGGTGTATACTGCTCTGCATTGATCTGCAGGCTATGATTCAGAATGCTGCCACTGCCTTCACCATTTAAATTGAAGAATGCATGATTGGTCAGATTTACTATTGTTTTCTTGTCGGTTGATGCTTCATAATTAATCATAAGCTCATTATCATCAGACAGGGTATAGATAACTTTCACCTGCAGATTTCCGGGGAATCCTTCTTCCATATCTTTTGACAGATAGCTAAACTCCAAAGTTTGACCGTTTAACTGCCTGACATCCCAAACCACATCCTGGAAGCCTTTTTTACCGCCGTGCAGTGCATTCGGACTATTATTGATAAAAATTGAATATTCCTGACCATCGAGTTTGAATCTTCCGCCTGCGATGCGATTGCCGTAGCGCCCGATTGTCGCTCCAAAATAAGGCTCAGTAGATTGCTGGTAGGCTTCAACGCCTGCAAAGCCTACTACCACATCAGTTAATTTACCCGATAGGTCAGGTACGCTTAGGCTTACGATCCTTGCACCATAATTTGTAAAAGCAGCCTCCACATTGTTCTTGTTCCTTAAAATGTATAGATCTGTGTTTTTACCATCGATGATCTTTTGAAATGCAGTTTTTGATTGCAGATTTAAAATGGAGGAGCTATCAGAACTTTTTCCGGAATCTTTATTTGTTGTTGAATTGCAAGCAATCAATGCTAGCAGACAAAAACACGACAGAATGAGTTTTCGGTGAAGGATCATATCTGGTTATTATAAATTTATTCCGGCTTGAAAGTAACAGTTTTAAGGTATGGCCTTGGTTTTAAGTTTTTAGGGTCAGATACAAACAGTACAAACAAGCTGTTTATCCTCATGTCGGCCGGAAGGTTAAGCTGAATAAGGGTATTACTTTGCTGATCAGTAGCTTCACCATCTTTATAATTACCTTTTCCGAGAAGTGCTCCAGTCTCTGAATTTGCGCGGATCTCTATGTCATAAAGCCCCCCACCGCCTTTCGAAAGATTAGCAAATTCCAAATGCCTGATACCAGAAAGATCCATATTATTCAGTTTAAACCATCCATTATTTTGTGGATAAATTAGGAAACCGGTATTGGTTGAATCTTTCAAGCCTATTCTGGTTCTTTCAGTAATTTCTCTAGCATTGATAATATTGCTTCTAAGATAAACTGTTGCTGAGCCTGTCAGGGGTTTCAGTCCCGATTGTCCCTGATCTGTATAAGAAGCGTAGATACTAAAAATATTGTTTTCAGATTCCTGAGCAGGGATAATACTGCCCTGAATTGGCAAAGTGGCTTTATTGACTGCCTTGTCTTCTAGTGATAAGACCCATTGAGCTATTTTCTTTGCATCATCATCACTCATGGCTGAATGAGCTGGCATTGCTACTTCTCCCCATGTTCCGCCACCACCTTTTATGATCTTTGAAGAAAGATAGCTCACGGCATTCGGATCATTCTGGTATTTTGCAGATACCTGGGTGTACGATGGCCCAATTGATTTGGTATTTACCTGATGGCAGGACTGGCAATCAGATTTCAGCATCAAGGCCTGCCCGGCCTGTGCTTCTGTAAATACCTGATGCCCCATTGAAGCTCCGGCAAGGTCTGTACCTTTAGTATAATTATTGGCTACATAAATTGTGTTTTTATTGACCGTAGAACCTTCATCACTCACAGATACATCGTACTCTACTGGTTTCCCTGCAAAATAAAAACTTTGATTTCCTTTTAGCTTAATACTGACTTTAGGTTGTGCATTGCCTGCAGTGATGGTCACCGGACTGCTATTAGTGCTCGCAAAATTTTTGTCGATTGCCAGAACGCTGATTGCATATTCTCCCGCTTTAGTAAAAGTATGTTCAATACTTGGCAGGACAGTTGATTTCTTAATTCCATTGCCAAGCTCCCATACATAATTCATTTTGTCCTTGTCCGGATCGCTGGCTTCAACTTTGGCTTGCAATTTAAATGGAAGCACTCCACTTGTTTTACTTATAATCAATTCTTTAATCTTTGGAGGGCGGTTGCCGGCAACGAAATCAATTCTGGAGATACCTGCATCAGGATTTTTTGAGAACCAGCCCTTGCCGTATTCCAGGATATAGATGCGTCCATCAGGCCCCAATTCCATATCGATCGGAGAGGAGAAGTTTGTCATCGGCATAAAGGCCTCCATATTATCATAATCACCATTAGGCTTCATGGTCACTGCTTTAATCCAGCCTCTTATCCAATCGTAAATAAAGAGTTTATTGTTATAATAATCAGGATAACGTGTCTCCTTAGGATATAATTCAGTATGATAAACCGGACCGGCCATTGCATTTCTGCCTCCGGTACCTACCTGAGGAAATTCCTTTGATGCAGCATATGGATACCAGATAAATGCAGGTGAAACAGGAGGAAGATATTCAAGACCAGTATTATTTGGCGAATTATTATAGGGCTTAGCAGGATCAAAAGCTTCACCGGCTGTTCCGTTTGTATAATCGTATGCCCGGTAAGGGTAATTATTTCCTACGAAAAATGGCCAGCCAAAAAAGCCTGCTTTTCTTGCCTGATTCAATTCATCATAACCTCTTGAACCTCTTTCAGGACTATCGGCATTCGCATCCGGGCCCACTTCACCCCAGTAAAGAAATCCTGTTTTCTTGTCAATAGAAATCCGGTAAGGGTTTCTGTTTCCCATAACATAGATTTCAGGTCTTGTGCCAGGAGTATTAGGAGGAAATAAATTTCCTTCCGGAATGCTATAGCTGCCATCTTCATTTACCTTTATCCTCATGATTTTTCCCCTGAGGTCATTGGTATTACCTGAAGATCTTCTGGCATCATATTGCTCAAGCCCCGGGCGGTTATCCATTGGTCCGTAGCCTTTATTTACAAAAGTCTGCTTGGGAACATCAAAAGGGGTTGCATTATCGCCGGCCGAAACATAAAGAAGCCCATCAGGACCAAAGGCAATTGAACCTCCTGTATGGCAGCATATTTCCCTTTGAGAATAGAACTCCAGAATTACTTTTTCTGATGAATTGTCCAGCTTATCGTCAACAAATTTGAACCTGGAAAGACGATTTACTGAAGTGTCTATCGGACTGTAGAAAATATAAACGTAATTGTTCTCTTTAAAGGCTGGGTCAGTGGCTATACCAAGCACCCCCTCTTCAGCGTTTACACCCGCAACTGCGGTTTTATGATAAGCATTCAAAAAGCCAACCTGTGAAATGCTTTTGCTTTTCTCTTTATACAACATGATTTCTCCTCTTCTTTGCACAAGCAGGATATCGAGATTCGGTAGGATTGCCATTTCAGTTGGTTCAAACAAGGTTCCTGTAGTCAGAACTGTTTTTACGAAGCGGTTTTCTTCTGGTACCGGAGGTGTTTTGGCTTTTGCATAATTTAAAGGAACATTATTTCCGATAGCATATTTTATGCCTCCAAGAAGATGTTTCAGGAAAAGCTGATCTGAATAAGCTTCATTGGTATGGCCCATACCGGTGTAAAAGGCTCTTCCACCATCAAATTCATGATGCCATGCAATAGGATGATTATCTCCGTTCTCCCCTCCGGTATAACTCTTTTCATCGAGAGAGATCAGAACCTTTACCTCAGGATTTAAATTTTTGTAATTATACCATTCATCTTTATGAACCCATTTTTCATCAAGGTGTTTTGTGGACAGGTGCGTGCGGTCGTTCACAATCATCGTAGCATCCTGAATCTTTGGATGGCTTTTGAAATATCCACCCGCCAATTTTCCATACCATTCCCAATCGTATTCAGTATCAGCTGCTGCATGGATTCCTACATAACTCCCTCCGGCCTGAATAAACCTTTCAAAACTTATTTGCTGCGGACTGTTCAAGATATTTCCTGTAGTGCTCAGAAAAATTACTGCTGAATAGTTTTTCAGGGAATCATCATTGAAATAATTCTCATTTTCGGTAGTATCAACAATAAATCCGTTCTCTTTACCCAATTTAATCAGAGCGGTCTTACCTGCTGCAATCGACTCATGTCGGTATGCTGCAGTTTTACTAAAGACAAGTACTCTGGGTTTTACTGCTTGTTTCCATTTGGTGAAAGCAAACAGGGCAAGTATCAGCAAAGAGAATGGCAACAGTTTGTAAATTCTTTTCATGGTTGTTTTATACACTGAGGGTGTTATCATCCTGTTAAATGATCAGGATGGTATTTAAATGAGTATGATTATTAAAAATAAAAATATACATTTATTTTAAACAAACTAAAGAAATGTCCCTTTTGAATATCTGGAAAGGGATATATATGTGCTAATTTGGTTTAGATGGTGTATTTTATACAATTAGAACCAAATTTCAATATTTTTAGATTTTATATGAGTCATTTAATCCGCAGGTTATCCTTTTATTCAGCTCCTTATTTTAATCAATCAAGCAATTTATGAACCTGTTCACCCGCATTAAATTATCGCTCATGATGTTCCTCGAATTTTTTATCTGGGGATCATGGTTTGTTACACTTGGGACTTTTCTCGGCAGGAATCTGCTTGCTAATGGTTCAGAAACTGCTGCGGTATTTTCCACTCAGTCTTTTGGTGCCATCATAGCTCCTTTTATTATAGGTTTGATCGCCGACAGGTATTTCAATGCTGAAAGGATACTTGGTATTCTTCATCTGATCGGCGCTGTTCTGATGTCTCAGATGTATTATGCAACTGAATTTACAGGGTTTTATCCTTATGTATTTGGGTATATGATCCTCTTTATGCCTACCCTTGCATTGGTTAATTCAATATCATTCAACCAAATGAAAAGTGCCGAAAAGGAGTTTTCTTCGATTCGTATTTGGGGTACTATTGGCTGGATCGCTGCTGGACTATGCATCAGCTTCCTGTTTCATTGGGACTCATCAGAAGGAGTATCTGATGGACTTCTAAGGAATACCTTTGCGATGGCTGGGATCTCTTCACTAATTCTTGGAGTTTTCAGTTTCAGCCTCCCAAAGACTCCACCGACCGTGTTTAAAGGTGAAAAGGTGGCCTTGTCAACTATATTGGGCCTTGACGCCCTTAAAATGCTGAATAATAAGAATTTTCTTATTTTCTTTATTTCATCGATATTGATCTGTATTCCACTCGCATTTTATTATCAGAATGCAAACCTCTTTCTTTCTGAAATCGGAATGGAAAACCCTACCGGAAAAATGACTATCGGGCAGGTATCAGAAGTATTATTTCTACTGCTCCTGCCCCTTTTCTTTAGCAGATTTGGGTTTAAAAAGACCATTCTAGTCGGGATGATCGCCTGGGCTATCAGATATACACTTTTCGCATATGGAAATGCAGATGAACTGACATCCATGCTTATTGTTGGAATAGCATTGCATGGTATCTGTTATGACTTTTTCTTTGTTTCAGGGCAGATATATACAAATTCAAAAGCAGGGGATAAATATAAAAGTGCAGCTCAGGGTTTAATTACTTTGGCTACCTATGGTATAGGAATGTTAATCGGCTTCTGGGTTGCAGGAATAGTAAGCGATGCTTATAAAGTTTCGGAAACTCAGCACGACTGGCAAAATATATGGATGATTGCTGCAGGTATAGCTGCCGTAGTTGCAGTATTATTCTTTTTTACCTTTAGTCAGATAAAGGAAAATTCTGAAAGAAAGATGAATATGAGTCCTGATGAAATATGAATTGGGTATTTACTGATTTTATTGCTTTCAAATAAATGCACGAGATTCAATCATTAAGAGCTAATATTAATCAATCAGTTTGTCGCTGGTGTTTTGAAGAGCTTTCAATTGAAGAACTCTGCAAAATTGCTAAGGAAATCGGGCTGGTAGGAATCGACTTGCTTGGACCTTCTGACTGGCCGGTTCTTGAAA
>CAZGCG010000030.1:7583-12383 GCA_964524205.1 uncultured Sphingobacterium sp.
ATCGGGCTGGTAGGAATCGACTTGCTTGGACCTTCTGACTGGCCGGTTCTTGAAAAATACGGACTCAGGTCAACCATGTGTAATGGTGCAGAGATTAGCCTTGAGAAAGGCTGGAATAACAAAGTTTATCATTCAGAATTACTGAATAATTACAGGGAAATGATTCCTCTTGTTGCCAAAGCAGGACATAAGAATTTGATTTGCTTTAGTGGGAACAGAGCTGGTCTGGATGATGAAACCGGACTGCAAAATTGTGCTGAGGGTCTGAAGCAGATCATGCCGCTTGCGGAAAAGAATAAGGTTGCCATCGTTATGGAACTACTCAATAGCAAGATTGATCATATTGATTATCAATGTGACAGAACTCCCTGGGGGGTAGAACTTGTAAAGAAAGTAGGATCTGATAATTTTAAACTTTTATATGATATTTATCATATGCAAATTGATGAGGGGGATGTGATCAGAACGATAAAGGACAACTATCAGTATATTGCTCATTATCATACTGCCGGAGTGCCCGGTCGTCATGAGATAGATGATTCGCAGGAACTTAATTATCCTGCAATTATGAGGGCAATACTTGATACCGGTTTTAATGGGTATGTAGCTCAGGAATTTATCCCATTGAATCCTGATAAAGTGGGTTCATTAAAAGATGCTGTAAGGATTTGTGATGTATAGTGAATTGATTAAGGAGCAAGGAACAAAGAGTAAAGACGATACGGTACTTGTTCCTTATTCTTTGCTCCTTAATCAAATAAGAATAAAGGAGTAGAAAATAAAGACGATTATGTCCATGTTCCTTATTCTTTGCTCTTTGATCAAAAATGAAAATGAAATAATAAAACAAAATAAAGGATATGGCTGATAATACGTATGATGCAATTGTGATCGGTTCTGGGATCAGTGGGGGATGGGCTGCGAAGGAGCTTACTGAAAAAGGACTTAAAACTATCATGCTGGAACGTGGTCGAAACGTTGAGCATGTGAAGGGCTATGAAAGTGCGACAAAAGGTCCATGGGAGTTTCCGCACAGAGGCGGACGCACCCAGCAGATGATTGAAGATTATCCGGTATTAAAAAGAGATTATCCACTCAGCGAAAAGAATTTAAATTTTTGGGCGAGCGATAAAGATAGTCCATATACCGAAGTAAAGCGTTTCGACTGGTATCGCGGATATCATGTAGGCGGGAGATCTTTGATGTGGGGGCGACAAAGTTATCGCCTTAGCGAAATGGATTTTGAAGCCAATGCAAAAGAAGGTATTGCGGTCGACTGGCCAATCAGGTACAAGGATCTTGAGAAATGGTACAGTCATGTAGAACGGTTCGCCGGGATAAGCGGAACCAGAGAAGGATTAGCTCAGCTTCCTGATGGTGAATTTCAGCCCGGCATGGAAATGAATGTGGTTGAGAAAGAGGTAGCTGCCCGTATCAAAGCCCATTATAAAGGTGACCGTCACATGGTCATAGGCAGGGCAGCTAATTTAACAAAGGCGCTTCCCGGCCGTACAAATTGTCAGTACCGCAGTAAATGTTCTTTGGGTTGCCCTTTTGGAGGATATTTCAGCACTCAATCTTCTACCTTGCCTGCGGCCGTAGCGACGGGTAATTTAACACTGCGTCCATTTTCCATTGTCACAAAGATCCTTTATGATAAGGACACTAAGAAGGCAAAGGGTGTTGAAGTTCTTGATGCAGAAACAAACAAGACTTATGAATACTTTGCAAAAGTAATTTTCCTCAATGCTTCTACTTTAAACTCTACCTGGATTCTGATGAATTCGGCAACCGATATCTGGGATGGCGGATTGGGTAGCAGCAGCGGAGTTTTGGGGCATAACCTGATGGATCATCATTTCCGTCTTGGAGCATCGGGTAGAATGGAGGGTTTTGAGGATAAATACTATTTTGGACGAAGACCAACCGGAATTTATATCCCACGCTTCCGGAATATTGGAGATGATAAGCGGGATTATATTCGCGGATTCGGTTACCAGGGTGGAGCAAGTCGTGAAGGCTGGGGCCGCAATATAGCCGAAATGAATATTGGAGCTGATTTTAAGGATGCTTTATGCGAACCGGGAGCATGGACAATGGGTATCACTGCTTTTGGGGAGACACTTCCTTATCATGAAAATAAAGTCACTCTCGACAAGACCAAAAAAGATAAATGGGGTTTGAATGTTTTGGCAATTGACGCCGAGATCAAGGAGAATGAGCTCAAAATGAGAAAGGATATGATGGAGGATGCGAAGGAAATGCTCGAAAATGCAGGCCTCAAGGATGTTAAGACATTTGACACCGGTTATGCCCTGGGACAGGGAATCCATGAAATGGGCACTGCCCGTATGGGACTGGATCCGAAAACATCAGTGCTGAACAAATTTAATCAGGTTTGGGATGCGCCAAATGTATTTGTTACCGATGGTGCTGCAATGACTTCGGCTGCCTGCCAGAATCCATCATTGACTTATATGGCGTTAACTGCACGTGCTGTTGATCATGCGGTAAGTGAACTAAAAAAGGGGAATATTTAATTCGGGAAATTATGAACAGAAGAGAAGCAATACAACAAGTTAGCTGGATTTTGGGAGGAACTATTATCGGTTCAAGTATATTTCTTGAATATGGATGTAATTCAAGCACTCAGCAGACCTCAGATTTCTTTGATAAGTCGACTACTGACCTCCTAAATGAAATAGCCGAGACTATACTGCCTAAAACCAACACCCCCGGAGCTAAGGAAGCTAAGGTTGGTGAATTTATGAATGTGATGGTTAAGGATTGTTATACCAAGGCTGATCAGGAAATTTTTAAAGCAGGGATACAGAGTCTGGAAAAAGGATGTAAGGATAAAACCGGTAAAAATTTCATGGACTGCAGTCCGGAGGAACGTACTTCATTCCTTAGTACACTGGATGCAGAGCAAAAGGCCTACACTGAAAAGAAATCAACAGAAGATCCGGCTCATTATTTCAGAATGATGAAAGAATTAACCCTGCTAGGCTTTTTTACATCCGAAGTAGGAGCAACAAAGGCCCTGAAGTATGTTGAAACTCCGGGAAGTTATAATGGAAATCTGCCCTATAAAAAAGGCGATCGTGCCTGGGCATAAAAGGAACAATGATCATTAATAATCTGAACTATATTTATGAACAAAGAAAAAAAGTCTGGTAGTTCCAGAAGGGATTTCGTTAAAACTACCGCTTTAGCTGCGGCAGGTTTTATGATTGTACCCCGCCATGTTTTAGGTGGCAAGGGTTTTATTGCACCAAGCGATCGTCTGGTTATTGCAGGAGTAGGTGCCGGTGGTAAAGGTGCGAGCGACCTTACAGGTTTTGCGAGTGGAGGTAAGGCAGATATCGGATTTTTATGTGATGTGGATGACCGCAGGGCTGCCGGATCTGTTAAAAATTTCCCGAAGGCAAAATACTATAAAGACTGGCGCGAGATGTTTGATAAGGAATCAAAACATTTTGATGCGGTTTCGGTTTCAACTCCCGATCATAATCACGCAATCACCACACTTGCTGCGATGCAGTTGAAGAAACATGTTTATGTTCAAAAACCCCTTACGCATGATATTTATGAGGCAAGGATTCTGACCGAAGCTGCTGTGCGGTATAAAGTAGTAACTCAGATGGGTAATCAGGGTGCATCCAGTGACGGTACACGTAAACTTATAGAATGGTATAATGCCGGAGTGATCGGTGACGTGCATACTGTTTATTGCTGGACTGACAGGCCTGTTTGGCCACAGGGTATTGCATGGCCTGCAACGAAAAGTGATATTCCAAAGGAACTTAACTGGGATCTTTGGCTTGGTACTGCTCCTCAGACTGATTATGTTGATAAACTGGTTCCTTTTAACTGGCGTGGATGGTGGGAATATGGTACAGGGGCATTAGGAGATATGGGCTGTCATTTGGTTGATGCACCATTCCGGGTTTTAGGTCTGAAATATCCTACAGATGTAGAGTGTAGTGTGGGAAGTGTGTATGTGGATCAGTTTAAACGTGGATACTTCCCTGAAAGCTGCCCCCCATCTTCTCATGTTATTATGACTTTTAATTCGGCTAAACAAAATAATGCTGAGGTTAAAATGCATTGGATGGATGGTGGAATTCAACCTGCCCGTCCTCAGGAGCTGGGTCCTGATGAGATATTTGGAGATGGTGGTAATGGGGTATTATTTATCGGTACCAAAGGCAAAATGCTTTGCGATACCTACGGCAAGAATCCAAGACTTTTACCGGCATCACGTAATGCAGAGATCAATGTACCGGCAACACTTGCCCGGGTTCCCGGACAAGAGGCAGGACATTATACCCAATGGGTTGATGCGGCGATTGCCGGATATGGAAAACAGGAGGTAAGTTCTGACTTTTCTATTGCAGGCCCTCTGACCGAAGCCCTGCTGATGGGTAATTTAGCAATCCGTGGTTTTGATGTCCGTAAAGCAAATGCTTCAGGGAATGGTTTCACCTACCCGGGAAGATATAAAAAACTACTTTGGGACGGCCCAAATATGAAAATTACCAACTTTGATGAAGCAAATCAGTTCGTTAAGCGGGAGTACCGTAAGGGCTGGACGTTGGGAGCGTAGAAAGTTGTAAGTTATACGTTATAAGTTATAAGGCTGCTTCATGTATTATGAAGCAGCCTTAATTTCTTTGGTCTTTAGTCTTTGATCCTTGTTCTTTTCTCATATCTCATATCTCACATCTCATATCTCACATCTTATTACTGCACGAGTAAATTGCATCCCCTGATATCGCTGTGATCGAATCTGCCCAA
>CAZGCG010000030.1:12483-16656 GCA_964524205.1 uncultured Sphingobacterium sp.
ATTACTGCACGAGTAAATTGCATCCCCTGATATCGCTGTGATCGAATCTGCCCAAAACTTCGAAACTACCATCGTTATAGGATTTTCCAAGATCCTGGGTAGCGATAAAAGAACAGGAATGGATATTTGCGAGATCAATAATGTTAATTCCGCCGGTAGATTCGTTTTCAAGAAGGGTTAGTGGATCATTAGTATCCCTGATTCTGACTTTCATCCATGGGGGAGTCTGAAAAATCCCTGATCCTTTAGAATAAGCCTGCGAGAGCAGTTCAGTCATTCCATATTCTGAATGAATTTGTTTGACACCAAAGCCTGCAAAAAGGACCTCATGGAGTTCTGGTCTAAGAATTTCGCGTCGTTTACCTTTCATTCCACCGGTTTCCATAACGATCAGTTCCGGAAACTCAATGGAGTGACTTTCTACAAAGTCCAGCAGAGCATAGGTCACACCGATCAGGATAGTAGGGGTTTCAGATGCCTTAAGTTCCTCTAGTGTCTTCTTCAAAAGATCATGATCATCAAGAAAATAGCCACTTTTTTGATGTTTGCTTAAGCCGATCAGATCATTGACCATGTAGATTAATGATGATCCTTCCCGTTCAAGGTAGGAGGGCAGCAGGGCCAGAACAGCGTATTTACTAATCTCGCCATAAAACAGATTGAAAGTTTTTCGATAGCTTTTTATGTAGATATCGATATCCTTTACATAATGCATACTCTGGGCCATCCCCGTCGTACCTGAACTGCTGAAAACAGTTTTTGCATTATTTTCTCCGCAAAGAACTTGCTGGCTTTTGAAGAATTCTATTGGTAAGAAGGGAATACTGTTAAGGTTCTTTACCTCCTGGATGTCAGTCCCAAGATTGCTAACAAAGCGTCCGTAAACCTCACAGTTCCTAACCTGATAGTTGAAGATCTCAAGTGACAGGTTTTCAAATTCCAGAGAATCAGAAACAGAGAAAATACGATCCGGGCTAAGATTTTGCACGTACAAAGATAGAAATTGTACTGTTAGTTGATAATTGACAGTTGACAGTTGATAATTGGCAATGCCTAAAAAGTGTTGAATGTTATTCGGGGTTTATAATCAATATTTAGTTTTATAATCGACTGGCAATTAGTTCTAAGCTGGCAGTTGACAAGAAACAGAGGGATTACATGATACTGTGAGGGCCAAACTCCGCTTGAGGCTTGTTATACCCTACTTATATCGCAATAAGGTCGGTATAAGGTTTGCATGCAATTATTTGTAAGGAATATTGACTTGAAGAAAATTCTAATTGAGTAAAAATAAGATCATGTATAGAAAATCTTCAATGAACCAAAATTGAACTGTCAACTGTCAATTATCAACTGTCAATTTTTCTTCATCGCTTCTTTAAAGTAAAATCCTGAAAGTCCGGAAAACCCGGATGCAAGTCCGCCGATTATTCCAGTAAGCAACAGAACAATTATCCAGTTAAATGAAGTGTCTGGCAGACTTAACATGCTCCCGACTCTGTTAGCCAGGATATTTTCATTCGGGAGAGTATGGATTAATCCCATACCTATCCATAGGAGGAATAAGGCCAGAAATGCCGAGCCGAAGGCCTGTTTACCAGATTGTGCCATCCAGAAAGAAAGCCCAAAAGCGATAGGTGCAATAATCCACCATGGAAGGAAAAATTGTAAGATCAAAGAAACTATGGCGATAATAAGTATTAGCATGATTTTTTAATTTAAGATTTTAGCCGGTTTATTTTTTACTTAATTTCCAGGAAGTAATAATGCGTTTTGATTTCTCATCTTTAGCTTTCAGGTAAACCAGTTCATTTAGTTTACCATCCGACCAGGTATCGATCATATCATCATAATAATGGCTGCCCGGATTCCCTGACTCACCTCCGGGGAATACACCATAAGCTTTTACATCCTTGCCAAGTGCAACGATCATTCTCCATGAAGGGCCATTGCTTTCACTTGTGGCATTAACCGATGTTTTTGATCCTCCATTATAAAGGAATTTCGATCCGAATCCTGCCACCTTCGCCAGATGGGGAACATGGGTCTTTTTCAAGTTAGCCCATGCCCAGTCGCTATCTAAAGGACCGAATTTTCGTTGCAGACTGTCGATAGCAAATTTAAAAGAGGCATTGACCAGATCAGCACGGGTTTCTTTTTTTGCGGTTTTTACATTATCCCACCATACTGCATCAGGCTCATTAAGCAGCAGCTCAACATTCCTGTCGCGAGAAGGGTATCGCATTGGTGTTTTCGGATCTCCAAAATCGTCCTGCCAGATCTGAAGCCCCAGATTCTTATGCCAAAGTTCAAAGATGCTTGCCCCGATTTCATCAGCATCGAAAAATTTGTTCCATTTGCTGACGATGTTAAATCCTTCACGTTCACTGGCATTCAGTTTCTCGGAATCAACCAGGCCGACCAGGGTTGATAAAATGTTTTCAGCAAGGATACTGTAATTATCATTCTGCAAATTTTGAAGGCTATCAACATTTGCCTGAGTCATTACCGATAACCTTTTGTTGATGCGGTGTGAACGCTCGTAACCCGAATATTCCCAGTTAAGGTAATATGGATAGCTCTGGTCTGAAGGAAACTGATTTGCCGAGCTTACAAAATTCCGTTCAGGGTTCTTAACAGTTGGGTTATGTTCTGCTGGAATTCTGCCTTTCCAATCGTTTGCAGGATCTGTTCCATCCAGCAAAAATTTGCCCTGTCCCTTCCATTTCAATGGGAAATAGCCATTAGGTGTGATCGCAATATCATTTTCAACACTGGCAAACACAAAATTTTGTGCAGGAGCCGAGAAATAAGTAAGCGCTTTACGATAATCGTCATAATTCTTTGCCTTGTTAAGAGCGATGAATGTTCTGACATCATTTGAGCCAATATGGGCAACCCATTTTAAGGCATGTCCGGTCGGTATATTATTGATCTTAGAAAAATTATCAGGTCTTTGTTCGCTGGTGTAAACAACAGGGCCATGATGGGTGTATAAAACAGTATCTGTCAATGTTTCACCATTGCTGATTTTTATGTTCTCAATCCTCTCCTTAACAGGGTTCCATTTGTTATCGAACCAGTATTCCTTTTTTGAAGCATCTTTAAACTTAATGTTGTACCAGTCAAGAACATCAGCGCCTACATTCGTTACCCCCCATGCCACATCCTTATTAAAACCGATGATAATTCCAGGTGAACCAGGAATCGAAACTCCGCAGGCATTCATATCATTAGAGGCAAGCTGGATCTGATACCAGATAGCAGGCAGGGTAAGGTCTAAATGAGGATCGTTGGAGAGTAAGGGATAGCCGCTAGCCGTTTTCTTTCCTGAAAGTGCCCAGTTATTACTGCCAATACCTTCTTCTTTTTCTTTTGTTTTTATGTTAGAGGCAGTTTTATTTTCACTAATGGCAGGCATTTGCGGGATGTTTACCGGATCAAAATCCCATTTCGTTCCAACAGGTATGATCGGATCCTCTCTAAAGGGGTAATCAGGGAAAAGATTTTTTGTAATCTCCGGTCCATATTTCTGCAGTATATTATTCATATAAAATTCATTGGAGCCTCCGGCAAGGGTGGCCGACATGAGTTTCAATAATAAAGCAGAGTATAGGGGTTTCCAATCTTCGGGTTCATAATTCAAAAGCTTGAATTCAATTGGATAATCTGCAGGTTTTAGAGAATGAATGTAGGCGTTTACACCTGCAGAATAGGCATTCATTATGGCCTTTATTTCAGGGTCCTTCATCATTACTTCGACCATATTCTCAGCTCCGAAGCTCATTCCCATCCGTCGCTGGTAGCGATCCAGTTCAATTGCTTTAGGACCGACCACCTCCGAGAGTCTTCCGGCAGCAAAGCGCGTTTGAAAATCCATTTGCCATAATCTGTCTTTTGCAGTGATGTAGCCCTGAGCAAAATACAGGTCATGATCATTATCAGCGAAAATATGAGGGATCATCTGATCATCAAAATGGATTTCAACCTGGCCATTTAAACCTTCAATTGTCAAATTCTTTTCAGGATCCTGTACTTTACTTTCAGCATTTGCCCAGAAACCATTAAATGGATCAAGGAATCTGGCAAGAGGAGGAATATCCCCAAATTTATTATTGAGGACATAAATCAACGCAAAGGCAAAAAGACCTGAAATGGCTGCTTTAACTATTT
>CAZGCG010000031.1:0-3465 GCA_964524205.1 uncultured Sphingobacterium sp.
AGCATCAGGAAGCTGAAAAGCACCAGTGAAATTCCAAAGAGTACAAAGCGCAGAGGATAGTTCATCCCAAGAAAATAGAAACTCCAATCGGTTTGATATCCTGTTTCAGTCCCGAACCAACTCCCCAATGACACCAGGGCGAATGCCCAGATCAGACGAGAATTGAACTTCCACGCGAGGGCAGCATAAACGAGTACAGATAAAAGAAATAAAATCGAAAAGTGCCCTTTCCCATTATCAAAGGTTTTTCCAAGGAAAGCAATTGAACTTGCTGTTAATAGAATACCGAAAAAGATGATTGATTCATTACTAAAAACGCGCTCCGGGTATTTCTTCTTTCGTTTATTACCTTCAAGAAAGAGTAATGAAGCCAGAATAGCAGAAATGATGCTGATTATAATATCAGGAGTATCGTAAAGTTTCTCGAGCCATTTGAGTACTGCATCATCAATAATCAGTGAGGCAATTGCAACCATACCACTGGCTAGCGCAATCCAAAAGGAATACTGGGCAAGTCGTCGCCAGTCGAATCCTTTGACCTCATAGCTTGACTGGAGTTTCTCGGATGTTTCCTTGTCAACTAAACCCCCGGCTTCCCATGTGCGTATGGTCTTTCCAAGAAATTCTGCTTCCTGTTTATCAAGATTTAATTTTGCCAATACGGTTTTTTTGACAAGATAAATTATTATTCTGGTCGCAGAAGTATTTTTCGGGCTGCTTTTTCGTCTTTTGTCAGTTGTTGTCTGAGATCTTCAAGTGAATTGAATTTCACATCTCCACGCAGGTAATCCAAAAAATTAACCCGAATAGTATGTCCATAAATATCCTCATCGAAATCAAAGATGTTTACTTCAATATTGCGGCTCATTCCATTAATGGTTGGCCGGTGACCGATATAGGCCATGCCCATTGCTGTTTTTGGAGTTGTTTCCTCAGTATTGAACTCAATACTCACCGCATAAATACCATCCGAAGGGATAAGTTTGTAGTTTTCTTCAATAAATAAATTTGCAGTAGGAAATCCAAGAACGCGCCCCAGCTGATCACCTTTAATTACTTTACCGGTTAGTTGAAAGGCATAACCCAGAAATTCGCTTGCAGTTTTAGCGTCTCCGCTTAAAATAGCATTTCTGATTTTGGTTGAACTTACCGCTACATCATTGATGTCCTGTTCAGGAATTTCTTCAACATCAAAACCAAAGTCAGAAGCAAAGGATTGAAGCTCTTGAAGCCCCCCCTTGCGATCCTTTCCAAAACGGTGATCATAACCAATTATAATATGGCGGGTACCAATCTTCTCAACCAGTATTTCTTTGATATATTCCTGAGGTGTCAGGTTTGAAAAATCCCGGGTAAAAGGAGTAATAATCAGATGGTCTATTCCCAGTGCCGCAAGCTTTTCAGCTTTTTCATCCATTGTACTGATCAATTTAATATTAAGATCGTCCGGATGAAGGATCATTCGCGGATGCGGAAAAAAGGTCAGAATTACTGTTTCTCCTCCACTTTTCTTTGCAACTTCCTGTACACGGCTGATGATCTTCTGATGCCCGATATGCACCCCATCAAAAGTGCCGATTGTAACTACGGCATTATGTATTTGTTTGAATTCGTCAATGTGATTATAAATCTTCATCTTTTGGGAGAGAGGGCAAAACTAAGAATAATATTATTTTATTTGGCCTGTTCTTTAAGCTGTCTGATATGATTTACTAGTTCCATTACTTCAAAAGCATTTTCGACATCATAATCTCCGCTTTTGGTGCGACGAAGTGATTTTAAGTGTGCGGCATTATTCAGGGATCTTCCAAAATCATGCACCAGAGAACGGATATAAGTTCCTTTACTGCAAGTTACCCTGAAATCGACTTCTGGCAGCTCAACTCTTGTAATCTCGAATTGGCTGATACTGACTTTTCGTGTTTTTAATTCTACAGTTTCCCCTCTGCGGGCTTTCATATAAAGTCGTTCCCCGTCCACCTTGACTGCAGAATGTGCAGGAGGGTATTGATCAAGCTCACCGGTAAATTGTATGGTATTTGCCAGGATGCTTTCTTCGTCAAGTGCACTGATATCAAAGGTTTCATCGATCTCAGTTTCCAGGTCATAGGAAGGAGTGTTTGCACCAAGTATCATTGTACCGGTATATTCCTTTTGCTGCGCCTGAAATTCGTCAATCTTCTTAGTCATTTTGCCGGTACAGATGATCAGTAATCCGGTTGCAAGCGGATCAAGAGTACCTGCATGCCCCACCTTAAGCTTTAAGGGTTTAAATGAATTGCGAATCTTTCCTACTACATCAAAACTGGTCCATTTATAGGGTTTATTGATGAGCAGCAGTTCACCTTCTGCAAAATTGAAGTCCGGGAAAGTCTTGTTTATTGTTTCACTCATCAGATCACTTGAAGATCATAGCCAGAAAGAAGCAGAATCAGTATAATACCACCCACAATGATGCGGTACCAGCCGAAAATTCTGAATCCCCTGGTTTGCAGGAAAGTTATGAAATACCGGATAGCCAGCATGGCTACTATAAATGCAACGATATTACCGATAAGTAATAAGTTTACCTGTTCCTGGCTGATTACAAATCCATCCTGATAGAAATCAAATAACTTCTTTGCAGTTGCACCAAACATAGTTGGTACCGCCAGGAAGAAGGAAAATTCGGCAGCGGCTTTGCGGGATAATTTCTGAGACATTCCACCTACTATTGTTGAAGCAGATCTTGAAACTCCGGGAATCATAGAAATACATTGAAATAAGCCGATCTTAAATGCTGTTCCATAACTAATATCATCCGTATTGTCGATGTTACCATCTTTAAACCATTTATCTACAAAAAGCAGAATAACACCGCCAATAAGCAAAGCAATAGCTACGCCAAGCGGGCTTTCAAGTAGCTGATCGATTTTATCACTGAGTAATAATCCGAAAAACGCGGCTGGAAGGAATGCGACAAGCAGCTTAAAATAAAATCCGATGGTCTGGAAGAACCTTTTGAAATAAAGAACGATAACCGAAAGTATGGCACCAAGCTGAATAGCTACAGTGAATAGCTTCACGAAGTTGTCGGATTGAATACCCATCAGAGAAGATCCGAGTATCATATGCCCCGTGGAAGAAACCGGTAAAAATTCTGTCAGGCCTTCGATAACAGCCAGAAGAATTGCCTGATATACGGTCATTATTTTTTAAGTATTGCAATAAAACCGATGGCAAAGCCTGCCAGTACAACGATTGGAGCTAGAACGATCTTTCTGAATTCATAAATATCGGTATCTCCGATCATAAGCATGAAACCTAAAACAACGACAATGATACTGAGTAACATTAATCTGTAATTGTTCTTCCCGAACACAAAACCCTCTTGCGGGCTTTCTTTAATGGGTGTATTTTTCTGTGCCATTATCTATAAAGTTCGTAAATTTTTAAACGAAGAAACTTGCTCACTGCAAAGTAGGT
>CAZGCG010000031.1:3565-16621 GCA_964524205.1 uncultured Sphingobacterium sp.
ATGGTATTATTGATCAAAGCAACGGCTATGATCAGCAGGATCGTTGCAAAGGCTAAGATTACAAGACCAATTCCCCTGATATTCTGATTGACCATGTCTATCAGCGATTTCTGATAAATGACTTCTTTTACCAGCGGGTTTTTACTGAGTTGGGCTGTAAATGCTTCAATACTCTCATTATTGGCATAATCAGCCTTCATATAAAGATCTATTGAGGATAATAGCGGATTATAACCAAGGAAGTCAACAAAATCTTCTCCAAGATCTTTAGTTAAATTTCTGGCAGCAAGTTCTTTGCTTACATACTGGGTTTTTAAGACATAAGGATTTGCATCCAATTGTTTTTGTAATGCAGTAATATCTACTTCTTTGGCACCATCATTAACAATAATATTGAGTACGATATTCTCTTTGACGTATTTTGAGAGATTTTTCGCATGTACCAGAATCAGGCCAAGCAGTCCTGTCATTAACAGAACCAGAGCAATACTGATCACAGTAGAAACATAAATAGTTTTTGTTTTTCCGGATGATGTACTTTTTTCAAATTCTTCCATGAGCGAAATGATATGTTGCGAAAATAAAGAATTCAGTTTATAAACCTAAATAATAAGCGCTGAAATGCCCTGATTTGAAGTTAAACTTTGTTAAAATTTTATGAGAAGGCCTTTATGCAAGTTAATTGAGGTTTTATAGGCAGCTTCTGGTTCAAAAAATCGGAGATTTTAGTATTTTCGCAGCTTATCAGTTTTACAATGGATTATCAATTCAGAGATATAGAGAAGAGGTGGCAAAAATTCTGGGCCGAAAATCAGACTTTTAAAGTCGATAATAGTTCTGCAAAGCCAAAATATTATGTTTTGGATATGTTTCCATACCCATCGGGTGCGGGATTGCATGTAGGGCACCCGCTCGGATATATTGCCTCTGATATCTTTGCGAGATACAAACGTTTAAAAGGCTTCAATGTTTTGCACCCAATGGGATATGATTCCTTTGGTTTACCTGCAGAGCAATATGCTATACAAACCGGACAACATCCTGCAATTACAACAGAAACAAATATAAACCGCTATCGGGAACAGCTTGATAATCTTGGTTTTTCTTTTGACTGGAGTCGTGAGGTGCGCACCAGCGATCCGGATTATTATAAATGGACCCAGTGGATCTTTATGCAGCTTTTTAATTCATGGTATAACCTTGAAAGTGATAAGGCAGAAAGCATTGATGAACTGATCCGAAGATTCGAAAATTCAGGCACAACAGGTTTAAAAGCAGTCGGTGATGACGATGTCAGCACTTTTTCTGCAGAGGAGTGGAAGGAAATGCCTGATTCTGAAAAGCAAATCGAACTGTTGAAGTATCGGCTTACTTATCTCCGGGAAAGTACCGTGAACTGGTGCCCGGCATTAGGGACAGTTTTAGCCAATGATGAGGTGAAAGATGGTTATTCTGAGCGTGGTGGATATCCGGTTGAGCAGAAAAAAATGATGCAATGGAGTATGCGTATCACTGCTTATGCTGATCGTTTGCTGCAGGGCCTGGATGGAATTGACTGGCCGGACCCTTTAAAAGAGATGCAGCGTAACTGGATTGGGAAGAGTGTGGGTGCTCTGGTTAGATTTGGCCTTACCCCCAGCCCCTCTCCGGAGGAGAGGGGAGAGCCAGGCGCAGAAAAACCGGGCTATATGACGGCTGATCCTGCTATCTGGGATATTCTGAAAGAGCACTCAAGACAGCATCGCAAAGATTCTACTGAAGCTGAGGATATCTTGTGGCAGCATCTTAGAAATAGTTCAACCGGACATAAAATCAGGAGACAACATGCTATCGGGACATATATAGCAGACTTTATTTGTTTGAAAAAAGGTCTGATAATTGAAGTAGATGGGGGTTATCATATTGAAACTAAAGATCAGGATGAATTAAGATCTGAAGCTTTGAATAATCTTGGCTTTGAAGTTATTCGCTTCTCCAATGAACAAGTTGTTTCTGACCCAATAGCAGTTAGCAGAATTATTAAAGTAAAACTAGATGCACTACCTGAACGGATTTTAAGCGGTTCGGACTCCCTCTCCTCTGGAGAGGGCCGGGGTGAGGCCTATATAGAAGTATTTACCACCCGTGTTGACACCATTTATGGAACAACCTTTCTCGTACTTGCGCCTGAACATGAATTTGTTGCCGGATTAACCACTCCTGAACAGGAAATGGAAATCCAAAATTATATAGATCAGACCAAAAAGAAAACCGAGCTTGATCGTATGGCCGATACAAAAACTGTATCCGGTGCATTTACAGGCAGCTATGCAAAACATCCCATAACAAATGAGCCAATTCCGGTTTGGATCGCTGATTATGTATTGGCAGGATATGGAACCGGCGCGGTAATGGCGGTGCCTTCAGGAGATCAGCGCGACTGGCTGTTTGCGACTAAATTTGGATTGCCAATTATTGCAATATCTGATGCACAGACTAATCTGGACCAGGAGGCAGACCCTACCAAGGATGGTACATATATTAATTCAGGCATAATCAATGGATTAAAATATAAAGAGGCAACTAATACCCTCATTGCGAAGCTTGAAGAATTAGGTGCAGGTAAAGCCAAGGTAAATTACCGCCTGCGCGATGCCATATTTGGTCGCCAGCGTTATTGGGGAGAACCCGTACCCGTTTATTTCAAAGATGGACTTCCTTACCTGATCGACAGGGAAGATCTCCCGCTCGTTTTACCTGAGGTTGATAAATACCTTCCAACAGAAAGCGGAGAACCTCCATTGGGAAGGGCAGAAAACTGGAAATACAAGGATGAACTTGAATATGAGCTCAGCACCATGCCTGGTTGGGCAGGTTCGAGCTGGTACTGGTACCGCTATATGGCTTCGCAGGAGGATCGTAAACAGGATTCATTTGCTCCTGCTGAGGCGATCTCTTACTGGAAGGATGTTGATTTATATATCGGCGGCTCAGAACATGCTACCGGTCACTTACTATACAGCCGTTTCTGGAATAAATTTTTGAAGGATCTTGGCTATGTGGTTGAAGAAGAGCCTTTCAAGAAGCTGATCAACCAGGGGATGATTCAGGGACGATCTAATTTTGTTTACCGTATTATTGATGAAGAAGGTCGCGGGACGAATAAATTCGTTTCAAACGGTTTAAAATCTCAGTACACAACATCAGCACTTCATGTAGATGTGAACATTGTGGTGAATGAGATTCTGGATCTTGAAAAATTCAAAGCATTCAGGCCTGAGTTTGCTAATGCCGAGTTCATTCTTGAAAACGGGAAGTATATCTGCGGTGTTGAGGTCGAAAAGATGTCTAAATCCAAGTTCAATGTGGTTAGCCCGGATGATATCATCGAACGTTTTGGAGCAGACACACTGAGAATGTATGAAATGTTCCTTGGTCCGCTGGAACAAAGTAAGCCATGGAACACAAACGGAATTGAAGGTGTTTTTAAATTCCTTCGTAAATTCTGGAAGCTTTTCCATGATGATGAGTTTAATTTCAATGTTTCTGATGAGGAACCATCAAAAGCCGAATACAAAGCGCTTCATAAGATCATTCGCAAGGTAGAGGAGGATATAGAACGCTTTTCATTTAATACCTCCGTATCCAGTTTCATGATCTGCGTCAATGAGCTTACTGATCTGAAATGCAATAAAAGGAAGATCCTTCAGGAACTGGTGATCGTACTCGCGCCATATGCACCTCATATAACTGAAGAGTTATGGAGTTTGCTGGGTAATTCCGCCGGTAGATTATCAGTAGCAGCTTACCCGCAGTTCAATCCTGAATACCTGGTTGAGAATGAATTCTCTTATCCGGTTTCAGTAAATGGTAAAACCCGGATGAACCTCAATATCTCCCTGAGTCTTTCACAGGCTGAGGTTGAAGAACTTATTTTAGCAAATGAAGATTTAAAAAAATATCTTGATGGCAAGATTCCAAAGAAAATTATTTTCGTTAAAGGGAAAATAATTAATCTTGTGGTATAAATTTTAACATCCATGATAGAGTTGCGGTTATCCTGCTCTATCATGGTTGATTCCTGAATGCCACCTCTTTAAAGAGTAACATTTCTGGCAGCCTAATGCAGTAAATTTCTTTTGTATCTCAGATTTTACTTAATCACAACAATTCGCACATATGTTCCTGTAACATTAGGTGTACTTTCGCGACTAATTCCAAAACCAATTAAATGAAACGTTTATTTACGATACTATTATTACTTTCCGTGATCTCCGGTGTTTATGCACAGGGAATGGGTGGGGCAGCGGCTCCGGCTGTAACAGGCAGAATTTCAGGTGTTATTCTCGACTCTGTTTCGCGTACTCCTATTGACTATGCTACTGTTTCTTTGGGACGGGCAGGTTCTACAAAATCGACCAATGGTGCATTAACTGATGAGAAGGGTTCCTTTAAAATAGAGAATATCTCTGCAGGAGTTTATCGCGTAACCATTGCTTTTCTGGGATATCAGACTAAAGTAATTGATTCAGTAAAGACCACTCTGGCTAAGCCGGATTTAAATCTGGGCCGTATTATGCTTGCTCCTAATAAGACCATGCTGAATGAAGTTGTGGTTACAGGTACTACACCTATTGTTGAAAATAAGATAGACAAGCTGGTTTACAATGCGGAACAGGACGTTGCCATAGCCGGGGGAAATGCAACCGATGTACTTCGTAAAGTGCCTTTGCTTTCAGTCGATTTTGAGGGAAATGTTTCACTGAGAGGGAGTCAGAATGTCAGGGTTCTGATTAACGGTAAACCATCGGGTTCTATGGCCAATAATATGGCTGATGCACTGAAGGCGATCCCGGCTGATCAGATCAAGAATGTTGAAGTAATTACTTCCCCTTCTGCAAAATATGATGCGGAAGGAACCTCAGGGATTATCAATATCATCACAAAAAAGAATAATCTGGCCGGGGTAAGTGGCTCGGTAAACGGTGGGGTAGGAACCAGGCAGAACAGTGGAAATGTTAATCTGAATGCAAAAACTGGCCGTCTAGCTCTGACAGCTAATGGCGGAGGATTCTACTCATGGCCTCAGACCTCCAATATCACATTTAACCGTACAAATACTGCAGGTACACAAATTATCAGTCAGGATGGTCAAAGTAAAACAGACCGTTTGGCAATGAATGGTTCAATCGGAGCTGATTACGATTTCAATAGTTTCAATTCGATCAGTTCAAATGTACGTTTGAATGGATTCAGTAATAGTGCCGACGGCAGTAATCTGAACCAAAATAGTTTCAACGGGATAATGAATAATTTCACACGTTTGAGTGATAACCAGATGAAAATGAATGGAATTGACTGGAGTAGTGACTACCTTCACAAGTTTAAGAAGAAGGATCAGCAAATCTCGTTTGCCTATCAGTTTACAAACAGTAATCAGAATAGTGACTATACTACCGATTTTTCAAACACAGTTATTGATGAATACGGTGATAATAATGCTGATAATACAGAAAATACGATTCAGTTGGATTATACCCATCCTTTTAAGAAAGTTACTTTCGAAACAGGACTGAAGGGTATTCTGAGGGATATTGTGAGTGATAACCAAACCCGCAACTTTAATTCTACAACCAGTACATTCACTCCAATCTCAGCCCGTACCTATATCTATGATTATAACCAGGATGTGTACTCGGCCTATGCAACTTTTGCATTTACTTTGGCTAAGAAATTCGGTATCAGAGCAGGTGCGCGTTATGAGGGTACAGAAATTAAGGGTGATGCCAGATCTGTTGGTGCTGCTGCCTCTCCTTTTAGCAGCAGTTATTCTAATCTGGTTCCAAGTTTTGTGGTTTCAAGAACATTCAAGAATTTTTCAACGGTTAAATTAAGTTATAACCAGCGCTTGCAAAGACCAAGTTTGT
This sequence comes from uncultured Sphingobacterium sp., assembly GCA_964524205.1. GTDB lineage: Bacteria > Bacteroidota > Bacteroidia > Sphingobacteriales > Sphingobacteriaceae > Daejeonella. Next base: position 9,472 of record CAZGCG010000031.1, read on the forward strand.
TTTATCTGAATCCATTCCTGAACAGTGCAGATATTTTCAATCAGTCGCAGGGAAACCCGGCGCTGAAGCCTGAACTTTCACATAACATTGAGTTCAATTATTCTATGTTTGTCAAAACCTCTGTACTGAATGCTTCAGTTTATTACCGCCGTACCAATGATATCATAGAAAGCTTTGTGATACCTGTTTCGGTTACTGATCCGGCAACCGGAAACCCAGCAACCGGTTCAAAAACTACTTTCAGAAATGTTGGAAGCAATAATTCGGTTGGGTTTAATTTCTTCGGTCAGATAAATCCGGTAAAACCACTGACCTTAAGAGGTAATTTCAATGTGTTTACATATGATATCAACGCCAACAGCGGGTTTACTGTGACCAATACAAATACACAGTTGATCTATAATGCCTTCCTGATGGGTTCTTATGTTTTTCCAAAAGGACTTACTTTCGAGACATTCCTGATTACCAATTCTCCGCGCCGTACTTCACAGGGTAAAAATCCATCTTTCAATATGTGGAATCTTGGTTTGAAGAAAGAGATTATGAAGAAGAAGGGAAGTATCGGTTTGACAATCATTGATCCATTCAATGAGAACAAGAATTTCCGTCAGAATATTACCGGAGCAGATTTTGTTCAAAACAGTAATTTCTCTGTTCCATTCCGCTCTTTCGGAACAAGTTTCAGCTATAGGTTTGGAAAATTATCAATGCAGGCTCCACGAAAAAAACGTGGTGTAACGAATGATGACCTTAAGCAGGGAGAACAAAATAACGGAACTCAATAATATCTGTCAGATTACAGAATTAAATTAATGCCCCGGTATCAAGACCGGGGCATTTTTTTTAATAATTGTACATTTGCTAAAAATGAAAAGAGATGCAGGATAGAAAGATTATTTCTCTGTTGCCGGCAGCCACAGAAATTATTTATGCGCTGGGTTTGGAGCAGCAGCTGATTGGCCGTTCACATGAATGTGATTATCCAGAACGTGCAAAGAATCTGCCGGTTTGTTCTTCAGCAAAATTTCTTCCGGGGTCCGACAGTGCAGAAATAGACAGACAGGTGAAAGAAATACTCTCTGATTCACTTTCAATTTATACCATAGACAAAGAACTGATAAAAAGTCTGGCACCCGATGTTATTATTACCCAGGCACAATGTGAAGTTTGTGCGGTGAGCCTTAAAGATGTGGAGCTTGCGATGAATGAAATGCTTGATAAGGGCTGTCAGGTTATTTCTCTGGAGCCTAATGGATTATCTGATATTTACAGGGATATCCAAAACCTTGCGGACCAGCTTGGTGTGGGAACCGCAGGAGCAGATTTGCTTAAATTATCAGAAGAACGCATTGAAATCATTCGTCATAAACTCAAATTCATTACTGAGAAACCAAAAGTGGCCTGTATAGAATGGCTTTCACCCTTGATGATCGCCGGAAACTGGACACCTGAAATCATAGAGATTGCCGGTGGTATTCCGGTGCTGGCAGAGAAAGGAAAGCATTCGGGATATGTTAGTTTTGAGGATATTGAAAATGAAGATCCCGATATCATTGTACTAATGCCTTGCGGGTTTTCGGTTGAAAGAAGCCTGAAAGAGATCGATCTTTTGCTTGAACTGCCCGGATGGAGACAATTAAAGGCCGTTCAAGAGAACAGAATTTATATAGCCGATGGCAATCAATATTTTAACAGATCAGGACCGAGGATAACTGATAGCATAGAAATTATGGCTGAGATCATTAACCCGAAGCAGTTTGTTTTTGGGTATGAAGGCGAAGGATGGATTAGGTTCATGCAACGCTGACAGGGTTCTAAACCCTGTCAGCGTTAAAATTCTATAAATCGTTCAATCTGCTGATTGGTAAACTTCATGGTGTCTTCATTAAAAAGATTCCCGTTTTCATCAAATTCTTTCCTGATGTTAGGAATATGGATACGTAATGGCAGGACATGCATATTGATATAATGGCAGATTCCTGTAAAATGGTCGATGCCCCGAATATTGCCGTATTTGCCGCTTGAGAGTCCAACCAGCGCCGCCTTTTTTCCAAAAAAGCTTTCCGGAAAGGAACAGGCATCAATAAAAGTTTTTAAAACTCCGGGGAAGCTTCCATTATACTCAGGGATGACGAAAATGAATTTGCTGCTTACAGAAATTCTTTCCTGAATACTTTGAAAGGCTTCGCTGCGTTTCCCATAAAGGTCTGAATTGATAAGGTCGCCCGGAAGTTCACACAATGAGAGAATTTCTGAGTCGAAACCTTTTTCTGACAATTGCCGGTGATAATATTCGGCGAGTTTCAGAGTATTGCTTCCCTTACGATTGGTGCCAGAGATTATTGTAGTCATTTTGTGGATAAGATGTGCAAAACGAAAATCGCCCCGCGGTGTAATTAGTTTTAAGTTTGTATCTTAGAATTTATTAAAAATCCTATTCAATCAGTCAAAAGTAGTGTTTTGAACCGCTTAGAATTTATTGTTTAGACTTTTTAATATCACGTATTTGTAATTATTTTTTTAAAATGAGCAAAATTATCGCATTAGCAAATCAAAAAGGGGGCGTTGGAAAAACTACTTCCGCCATAAATCTTGCAGCGAGTTTGGCTGTTCTTGAGTACCGTACCCTTTTGGTTGATGCAGATCCACAGGCAAATTCAACATCAGGAATAGGCTTTGACCCGCGTACGATTAAGGCCAGCATATACGAGTGTATAATTAATGAGATAGATCCTTTAGAGGCTATTCAAAATACAGACACTCCAAACCTTGATCTGCTTCCTGCCCATATTGATCTGGTAGGTGCAGAAATTGAGATGATCAATTTAACAAACAGGGAATATAAGATGAAAGCGGTTCTGGATAAGATCCGTGATAATTATGATTTCATTATCATCGACTGCTCTCCCTCTTTGGGTTTGATCACAATCAATGCTCTTACGGCAGCAGATTCAGTAATTATTCCTGTTCAATGCGAGTACTTTGCACTTGAAGGTCTGGGTAAATTGCTGAACACAATTAAGATTGTTCAGAGTCGGTTAAATCCAAATCTGCAGATCGAAGGAATATTGCTCACCATGTATGATGTCAGACTAAGACTGTCAAATCAGGTTGTTGAAGAAGTGAAAACCCATTTCCAGGACCTGGTCTTTGATACCATCATTCAACGGAATACCCGCTTAAGTGAGGCCCCAAGTTATGGTATCTCGGTTATTATGCACGATGCAAATTGTAAAGGAGCAATCAATTACCTTAATTTAGCCCGGGAGATTATTCGTAAAAACGGACTGGTTTCGAATGAGGAGGCTGTAAAACAAGCTTTAGTATAATATGATCTACCAAAAGAAAACCGGATTAGGAAGGGGATTAAGAGCTCTTTTGGACGATTCGGATTTGCCGGAAAATGACAGACAACAGGTAAGTAATGAAAGCTCCTCACTGGGTTCTATCAGCTCCGTAAAGATCAGTCAGGTTCAGGTTAATCCATTTCAACCCCGTACTGATTTTGATCCTGAAGCACTCCATGAACTTGCTGAGTCAATCAAACTTCAGGGCTTGATTCAACCAATCACTGTCAGACAGTCGGGACAGAATTCTTATCAGCTTATTTCGGGTGAACGCAGGTTAAGGGCATCCAAACTGGCGGGCTTAACCGAGATTCCGGCTTATGTTCGTACAGCAAATGACCAGCAAATGCTGGAAATGGCGCTGATTGAAAATATTCAGCGTGAAAACCTGAATGCAATAGAAGTAGCCCTTAGCTTTCAGCGGATGATTGACGAATGTAATTTGAAGCAGGAGCAGCTTGGGGAGCGTGTAAGCAAGAATCGCTCTACTGTAACCAATTACCTTCGTTTGCTAAAACTTCCTCCTGCGATTCAGGCTTCTATAAGAGATAAAGAGATCTCTATGGGGCATGCACGCGCTCTGATTTCAGTAGAGGATGTCGATAAACAACTTTATCTTTTTCAGGAGATATTAAATCGCGGACTTTCTGTACGTAAGGTAGAAGAATTAGTAAGGCAGCTGCAGAACATTGGTAAAGGAAAAAAACCTGTAAAGGCAAACGGAATGTCTTTTCAATACATGAAGATTCAGGATGATCTTGCCTCTAAGTTTAGCACTAAGGTTAAGCTAAAGCTGGATGAAAAGGGTAAGGGCTCTATTGAAATTGGGTTCATGTCTGATGATGATCTGAACCGGATTCTGGAAATGTTAGACTGGTAATGAAATTGAAAATCCTATTGGGTTTCATCTTTATGTGTTTTTTAACGCAAGCAGATGCATTTTCCCAGGTTACAGGGACTCCTCCTGCTAAATCAGACAGCAGTAAAGTACAGGTTAAGAAAGAGCCGGTTCTGAAAGATTCTGCCCGTCTTGCTATCGAAGCGATGCCGCGCCGTGCAGCAATGAGATCCCTGATGCTGCCGGGCCTCGGACAGATCTACAACAAACGCTGGTGGAAAGTTCCTCTGGTTTATGGTGGTTTTATTGGAATTGGCCTCGTTTTTGAGTTTAATCAGCGGAGTTATAAAATCTTTTTGAAAGAAGCCCAGTTTCGTGAACTTAATCCCGGGAAAACAGAAAATCCACTGTACTCAGGATATACTAATGAAGGAATTATTCAGATTAAGGATGCCTATAGACGGGATCGTGATCTTTCTGTGCTAGCCGGACTTGGATTTTATGCGATTACAATCATTGATGCTTATGTAGATGCAAAGTTTTTCAGGTTTGATATTTCTGATGAATTATCATTGAAAGTACAGCCATCTGTAGGTCAGGTGCCTGTTCACGCTTCAGCTTTTTCTCCTGCTGTAGGACTAAAACTGAAGCTGAGTTTATGAAGATGTATATTTAATTTAAAATAATGAAGATAGCTATTCTTGGATATGGTAAAATGGGCCGTATCATTGAACAATTTGCAATTGAAAGAGGCCATGAAATTGTTCTGAAGGTCAATGTTGATAATTTGGAGGACCTGAGTATCCCGAATTTAGAAAAGGCAGATGTAGCCATAGATTTTAGTACCCCTGATTCTGCCCTGAGCAATATCGAGATCTGCTTTGCAGCACATGTTCCGATTGTGGTGGGTACTACAGGGTGGTACGGTCATTTACAGGCAGTAAAGAATAAATGCGAGGAGAGTAACAATACCCTTTTATACGCATCTAATTTTAGTATTGGGGTAAATGTATTCTTTTTTGTGAATAAAGTGCTCGCTAAGATCATGAACAGGTATCCGCAATACGAGGTTCAGGTGGAAGAGATTCATCATACACAAAAGCTTGATTCACCAAGTGGTACCGCAATGACCATTGCAGAAGGTATAATTTCTGAATTGGGACGCAAGAATGAGTGGGCAAATGAGCTGATAGGTTCGGGTGAAGAATTGATACCTAAACCTGATCAGCTATTGATCGAGTCACATCGTATTGAGGATGTTCCGGGCACTCACACGGTAATTTACAGTTCGGAAGTAGATGATATTGAATTTAAGCATAAGGCACATAGCCGTGCAGGTTTTGCCCTTGGGGCTGTAATGGCAGCAGAGTGGCTTGAAGACAAGACCGGATTTTTTAATATCACAGATATGTTTGATTTTAACATTTAAATTGATTACAATAGAGCATGAGTTTAACAAATAAGGGTAAATCGAAGGATAAGAAAGTTCGGACCAAAAAAAGTGCCGGAAGAGAGTGGTTTGACGCTATTCTGTTTGCTGTAGTGGCTGCTACTTTGATCAGGGGACTTTTTATTGAGGCCTATGTTATTCCAACGGGTTCTATGGAGAAAACACTGCTTGTCGGAGATTATCTTTTCGTCAGTAAAGTAAATTATGGAGCAAGGATGCCAATTACACCGGTATCTTTCCCTTTTGCTCATCACACCATGCCAATAACCGGAACAAAGGCTTATTGGGAAGGTATTCAATGGGATTACCGACGTCTGCCGGGACTAGGAGAGGTTAAACGGAATGATGTTGTTGTTTTTAACTTCCCTATGGATGCGGATGCACCCTTATCAAGACCTGTGGATAAACGTGAGAACTATATTAAACGCTGTCTGGCTGTAGGTGGGGATACTATACAAATCAAAGATGCCCGTGTATATCTCAATAATAAGCCTGCTGAGGTTCCTGTTTTCGGTGAAAAATATTATTATGTAAAATCTGATGGCACTGATTTTAACCCTCAGGCGATAGAAGATCTGAATATTGAAGCACAACGATCATCTTCTGATGAGTATATTTTTAATATGACTGCGGCCGATGCTGAAATTATTAAGGGCTGGGCAAATGTAAAGAGTGTGAATCCTTACATCAGGCCATTGAACGAATTTGATTCTCAGATATTTCCACATAATCCTTCAATTAAATGGAATGCCGACAATTTCGGACCGCTGATCGTACCAAAAGAAGGCTGGACAGTGAAACTGGATAGCAGCAATTATTCAGTTTACGAACGTGCAATTTCAGTTTATGAAGGAAATAAGATTGAAAGAGTTGGAAATGATATCCTGATCAATGGCAAAAAGACAAACAGCTATACTTTTAAAATGAATTATTACTGGATGATGGGTGATAACAGGGATAATTCTCTGGATTCACGTTATTGGGGCTTTGTACCTGATGACCACATCGTGGGTAAGGCTTTATTCGTGTGGATGAGCTGGAATACAAAAGGTACCTTCTTCGATAAAGTGCGCTGGAGCAGATTGCTTGGAGGGATTCATTAGAGTCAAAAAATTTTAACAGAAAAGGGGCCTTGCGATTGATTGCAGGCCTTTTTTTGTTTAACGCATTTGTCATCCCGATACACTCTTAGGGGAGATGAAACTTAGCAATATAAGATCATAATTAGTTTCAAGAACGGCTAGCTTCCTTCACTACGTTCAACCTTGCTACCGGCAGGCAAGGATGACAGGTTGTGATGCCTTTACTATTAACTCCAAGCTAAACGATTGTCTGTCATCCCGAAAGCTACCCTTCAGCAGCTGAGGGAACTCCGCGATTGCAGATTGAATTTTTGTTGCATGAGCACAAAGTTCCTTCTCCGCCTGGGGCCTACCGTATTCCTATAAATTCTATCTTGTATTATCAGGTGTCTAACCGACCCCGAAGGTGGTCGTATGTGTCGCTTTGTTACAT
>CAZGCG010000032.1:0-16416 GCA_964524205.1 uncultured Sphingobacterium sp.
TACATCAATTAATTTTATACTCAGATAGATCGAAAAAGATCACTTTAATGTTTTTCTGGTGACCTGTTTGGACTTAAATAGTTCAAATCAGTTTATGTTAAACCTTAAAAGTTAAGTGTATGAGATCAAGTAGCACATTCGGAGTTCATTTCATTTTGAGATTGAACAAAGAAAAAGATGGAATTGCCCCGGTTTATGTCAGGATAAACGTCAACGGGTCCAGAGTTGAAATGTCACTAAAGAAATCTGTAAAAATCGCGGATTGGAACCCATCAAAAGGAATCGCAAAAGCCAAGAACACTGACCTTAAAATTCTGAACAATTATCTTGAAGAAGTTAAGGGGCTTTTCTCATCCTATTACAGAGAGATGGTAATAGCTAAAAAGCTCGTAACTCCGGAAGCACTCAAAAACCAGTTTCTAGGGATACAGGAACAGGAGAACACACTCCTATCCCTCATCGAATATCATAATCTGCAAATGAAAGAGGTCCTTGCTTATGGAACTATCAAAAACTATTATACTACCGCCAAGTACCTGAAGGAGTTCGCTTTGGTACAATTCAAAAAGCAAGACATCTACCTCACCGAGTTGGATTATCAGTTTATCACACAATTCGAATATTTTCTAAGGACTTATGTCCCTACCGATCATCACAAGGGAATGGAAAACAACGGGGTGATGAAGCATCTGGAGCGTTTCCGTAAGGTAATACGGTTAGGTGTGAAGCTCGGATGGATGGATAAAAATCCTTTTGAGCTGTTTAAACTCAAGTTGCAAAAGGTTGAAAGAGGGTATCTGACCAATGAGGAGCTTATTTCCATTGAGGAGAAATCTTTTAGCCTTCAGCGGATTCAGTACGCCAAAGAACTTTTTGTATTTAGCTGTTACACCGGCATGGCATATATTGATGTCGTACAGTTAACTCCCGACAATATAATATTAGGTATAGATGGCAATTACTGGATTAAAACTGTTCGAGAAAAAACCGATACCTCAGTGAACGTTCCGATCTTGCCCAAAGCAGCGTATATTATCAACAAGTACAAGGATAACCCCAGATCCATTGCCAAGGGCAGTCTCTTTCCAATGATTTCGAATCAGAAATTAAATAGCTACCTGAAAGAGGTTGCAGATCTATGTGGTATCAAAAAGAACCTGACCTTTCATTTAGCGCGGCATACCTTCGCTACCTCAGTCACCCTATCCAATGGTGTCCCTATTGAAACGGTGAGTAAGATGTTGGGGCATACTACTATCCGGACAACTCAGATTTATGCAAAGGTAGTTGAGCAAAAGGTTAGTCAAGATATGACAAACCTGCGAAACTTATTAGATACACAGGAAAAAACTAAACGGACGACTTTAAGATTAACAAAAGCATTATAAGGCGATGAAAAATAACGAATTATTAGTTCCAGAGGAAATAGTTATAAGTAAGATCTACTATATCAGGAAACAGAAGGTAATGTTGGATTTTGATCTCGCAATATTGTACAAGGTAGAAACCCGATCCTTAAAGCAAGCTGTTAAACGTAATATTCTAAGGTTCCCGAAGGATTTTATGTTTCAGTTAACCAAACAGGAATGGCAGGAGCTTATCACAATTTGTGATAAGCTACCCCCGACAGCTAAATATAGTCCCTCAACTCCATTTGTTTTTACAGAACAGGGTGTGGCTATGTTGTCAAGCATTTTGAATAGTGAAAGAGCGATTCATGTAAATATTCAAATCATACGAATTTTTACCAGATTAAGATTAATGCTGACCGACAATACAGAGATACGTTTAGAGGTGGAAAAGATCAAAAACAAGTTAGACAATCAAGACAAAAACATGGAAATTGTATTTCGATATCTTGATGAATTGCTTGAGAAAAAGGAAAGTCCTCTTCCACCTAGAAAACGAATTGGCTACAAACCGGATGAATTGTAATTTTTATTATTCAAGCGGACTTTCAGCTATCTTTTGGTAAGGCACCCCCTCTTTAAGTGAATGATGGTGTCAAGAGAGCATGGAATAAATCGGACTGAAGAATGAGGGAGAATTTATGCCGTGAAAGCTCTTTACTCCTGAAATGAGCGGGAGACCTTTGCTGCAATCAAAAGGTGCGGGATTTATTTTGGCTTATAACCTGAGTTTGATTATAAGTAATAGATTTGGGCGTTCGGGCGGGCTTTTCGTTGCAATCTTTTGCCGATACAGGCAAAAAGGATTTACACTTCAATCCCTAACGCGAAACCCGACAAAAACACACGACTCATGTCCAGGTTGTGTAATCCCGAAATTAATGATACCCTCCTTTGTAGTTCAAAATTCTTGATCTATGACAGCAATATCTCAACAAGGCAAGGGGGTTAGATCCCTCATCCCTACCAAAGACCAACTATTAACTCTGGGAGACTTAGAAGATTTCAAAGATGAAATGCTGAACGAACTTAAGCGCATCATCAAAGAATGTATTGGACAGCCAGGGAAAAAGTGGTTGAAGTCTAGCGAGGTTAAGAAACTCCTCGGCATTTCACACGGCTTTCTTCAAACACTCAGAGACACAGGCATACTCCCCTTTTCAAAAATTGGAGGTGCGATATACTATGATATTGAGGACATTTCCTTGATGATGGAATCCCATAAGGTAACCAAAGACGATCTTTTTATTGTGAAGTCATCATGATAAAAGAAACTTCAGTTGATAAACCGTCCATCCGTGAGGCCACTATTTACTTCATTCAGAAAGGCTTTGAAGCCAACGACGCGGAGCAATTTTACAGTGAGTACAGTGAAAGGAATTGGACGGGAAGTAAGTCAGTTCCGGTTAAGAACTGGAGAGCTAAGGCCCTTGACTGGATGTGGCAACGACAAAGGATTCGCCCTTATTTAAGATCCAAAGCGAAATTAATTTTAAAGTGATATCGAAGACCATTGTTGGGAATAGACCGCCTCGTTGAAGCAGTCAGCAAGATGTACGTTTGTGGCACAAACGGATCTTGCCCTTCCTTCCAGAGTCAGTCGGTTCAATAAAAAATCCTCCAAAGTCGGGTTTTAAACTTACAATAAATGAGTAAGGAAAAAGGTAATAGGACAGCTTGGTTGACAATCAGATTAACTCCTGAAGAATATAAATCCATGAACAAACTTCTCCAAAACACAATGTGCCGGAGTCTCAGTGAATATGGCAGAAACGTTTTACTGGAGAAGGAGATTGTAGTCACGCACCGTGATAAATCTATGGACGACATCCTTGAAGAATTAATCTTGGTACGAAAAGAGCTCAATTTCATCGGCAACAATTTCAACCAGGTTGTCCGAAAGTTAAACAGCATATCAGGCTCCCCGGATGCTGAACATTGGGAAGCAGTTTTGACAGAACTTCGAGACGAAATTCAACCGTTTATTGGAGGAATTAAAGATCGATTAGACACTTACTCAGAACTATGGTCGCAAAAATTATCAGCGGGAAAAGCTTGATTGGCGCTCTAAATTATAATGAGAACAAAGTAGCCAAAGGCGATGCTGAATTGATCTGGCAAAGCGGGTTCCACAAAGACATTTCAAAGATGGGTCTTCATGATAAGCTTTTTCGATTCGAGAATTTAACACGGAGAAACGAACGGACGAAAACGAACACTGTCCATATCTCCCTGAATTTCGCTATAGATGAAAACTTTCATCGCGAAAAATTATGCGAGATTGCGTACAAATACATGGAGAGCATCGGATTTGGAAACCAACCTTATCTGGTATATCAGCATCAAGACGCGGGACATCCTCACATTCACATCGTGACTACTAACATTAAACCTTCCGGTGAGAGAATAAGCCTCCACAATCTGGGCAGAACTAAATCTGAGGAAGCAAGGAAAATGATTGAGCTGCAATATGGTCTCATCCCAGCCTCGAAAGTTGAAATACTAAAACAAGAAATGCCTTACCTGAAGAAGGTGGTATATGGCAAGGATGACACTAAGCGCGCGATATCTAACGTCGTGCGTGGGGTTATCAGCGGCTATAAGTTCACAACCTTACCGGAATTGAATGCCGCCCTAGTTTATTACAATGTTATTGCAGATCGGGGATCAAAAGAATCACGCATGTATGCAAGGAACGGACTACTCTATTGGGCTTTAGATACTGGAGGTAAAAAGACTGGTATTCCCATTAAAGCGAGCAGTATCTACGGGTCTCCAACGTTGAAAGCGCTGGAAGTGAAATTCAATATAAATCAAGCGCTTCGCATTCCTTTCAAGGAACCCCTAAAAAAAACTATTGATCAACTCTTATCTGTGAAAGCAAGTCAGTCTGGTTTCAAACAAGCTTTACACCAAAAGGGTATTGAGGTAATCTATCGTAAAAACGACCAGGGACGTTTATATGGAATAACCTATGTAGATCATAAATCGAAGGTTGTTTTTAATGGAAGTGATCTGGGAAAAGCTTATAGCGCAGCGGGACTAAGCAATTGGTTTACATCTCCCGAGGTTAATAAGGCAAATTCTATCAAATTTACACGTCTTGACGACTCAATTAATACTTCACACTGGCCGAATACCATCTCCAATCAAAACCCAGATCAGCGCTCCCTCCTTGATGATCTATTAAGATCCGAATATCAAGAGAACAATATGCCAGACAGTCAACTCAGAAGGCGTAAGAAAAAGCGAAAAGTAACTCTCTAAATTATATAACATGGCTACAGGTGAAAATGAACAAGGTTTAAGGAAGATCATGGATTTCACAAGGATGTTATCCATATCCATCCTGGCAATTCACATATATTTAGCTTGTTTCTCATGGTTCAGAGAGATAGGATTCAACTCCAGCATCACAGATAGGCTGGCAGACAATTTAATGCACACCCGAGTTTTTGCATCTGGGTTGTTGGCAAAATCTAGTGCCTTACTGTTGCTTTTGATATCCCTTATAGGAGTGAAAGGTCGGAAAGATGAAAAATCAACTCGATATAAATGGTTAGTCTGGGCACTGATAGGCATGGGTCTATACTTTGGCTGTAATTTCTTACCGCGGATATTCCCGACTTTAATTATCCTGCCGATAATATATATTTTAACATCCTCTTCGGGTTATATCCTCATCCTAACCAGTGGAACAAGGTTATCCAGATTTCTCAAGCTAAATTTAACTGGCGACATTTTCAATACTGAAAATGAGACCTTTCCCCAGGAAGAGCGCAAAATCCAAAATGAATATTCGATTAATCTTCCAGCACAATATAAATACAAAGGCAAAATCAGGAACAGCTGGATAAACATCATTAATCCATTCCGAGGGCTTTTAGTACTTGGAACACCCGGATCAGGTAAATCCTACTTCGCTATTCGGCATATCATTACGCAGCATATTTCCAAGGGATTCAACATGTTCATTTACGATTTTAAATATGATGACCTGACCCGAATAGCTTATAACACCCTTTTGAGAAGCAAGAATCCAGCGAAGTTTTATGTAATTAACTTTGAAGACCTATCGCGAACGCACCGCTGTAATCCCCTCGACCCGGAAAGCATGACCGACATTACTGATGCTACCGAAGCGGCGAGAACAATTATGCTTGGATTAAACCGGGAATGGATCAAGAAACAGGGAGATTTCTTCGTAGAATCACCAATTAATTTTGTGACTGGAATCATCTGGTATCTGAAAAAATACCGAAACGGAACGTTTTGCACCCTGCCTCATGTCATTGAGCTCATGCAGATCGAATACAAATATCTGTTCGAAGTTCTTAATCGTGAACCGGAAATAGAGGTTTTGATCAACCCTTTCATCTCAGCGTGGAAGAATGAAGCATACGATCAATTAGAAGGCCAGGTAGCTAGCGCAAAGATCAGCATGGCTAGATTATCTTCGCCTTCATTGTACTATGTTTTGTCTGGCAATGACTTTACCCTTGACGTGAATAACCCAAAAGATCCAAAGATAATTTGTGTGGGGAATAATCCTCAGAAGCAGCAGGTTTACGGCGCTGTCTTGAGTTTATACATTTCAAGAATGATAAAGTTGGTTAATCAAAAGGATAAACAGAAATGTAGTCTTGTGTTCGATGAATTTCCAACTATATATTTTAATCACATCGATACCCTAATAGCAACAGCCAGATCAAATAAAGTAGCAACGACACTGGCGGTGCAAGATTATAGTCAGCTAAAGAAGGATTACGGACGTGAACAAGCCGAGGTAATTCTTAATATTATTGGGAACGTCATTTCTGGTCAAGTTACCGGCGATACCGCAAAGCAACTATCTGAGCGTTTTGGTAAAATTCAGCAATCCAGACTAAGCGTATCAATAAACAGTTCAGATACGTCCGTAAGCAGGTCCACTCAACTCGATTTTGCAATACCAGCAGCAAAAATTTCAACCCTTTCCTCCGGCGAATTTGTCGGTATGGTAGCTGATGATCCACAGACGAAAATCGACTTAAAGATATTTCATAACGAAATTGTAAATAACCACAATGCAATACAAGCTGAAGAGCGACAATTTAAATCCATTCCCAAAATCCGAACCATTGATTCGGATATGATTGAAGTAAACTACTACCAGATCAAACAGGACATTCAAGAATTAATCGCGGCTGAATTGGGTTCAAACAATCATAATTCGCCCACCACCCAGCCATCCGGCCACACTGGCAGCCCAGGCAAAATGAAAAACCTTCAACTTTAATTCTTGAAATTAGGAGTAACAAAAACCCATTAATAGCATGATACAGCTGGCACAAGGAAATAAAATTTCTTTGATGGTATAATTTTTGCAGTTTTTGATTTGCATCAACTGAGGTTCCTATGAAAAAAGCAGCATATGGTGACAAAATATTAGTCAAAAACATATTATCTAAGTCTTTCGACAAAAATCAAAGCGTCAATTATATAGCTCAACAGGATGAGCTAAGAGAAGAGAGAATCGCCGCCTTAATGGACTATTCTTTTGAGATCTGCTACAATTACGGGAACGTTTATTTGTCTGACGATAATAAAGCTTGTGCATTAGTATTGTATCCTGACCGTAAGAAAACCACTTTTAAATCCGTTCTTGAGGACATAAAGCTGCTGCTAAATTGTATTGGTTTAAGCAATATCGGCAAGGCGATGAAAAGGGAGGCGGCTATCAAAAAGATTCAGCCAAATACCCCCATGTATTATTTATGGTTTATAGGTGTTGACCCTGAGTCTCAAGGAACAGGAATAGGCAGCCGGCTAATGAATGAGGTTATTGAAGACAGCCGAGCGCAGTCAAGGCCAATTTTTTTGGAGACTTCGACAGAACGAAATCTCCCGTGGTACAAGAAGTTCGGCTTCGATATTTATAGTGATCTCGATTTAACATACAAACTGTATTTTCTAAAACGAGATTTAGCTTAAAGGTCCTCCTATGAAAGTGTTTGGTACAGAAATGCTTCTTATCACATTCATTTTCGTGGTTCTCGAAATTGCGATGTTCTTTTATCAATTTATTTATTTCTTATCCCGGCCGCAGGATAAGTCTCGACTCTATTACTTAATCCTGTTATTTCTCCTCATTGTTTATAATGTTACCGGAGGACTTTTCCCAGATCCTGAAATAAAATTATCGATAGTCGCCCAGAACAGCCTGGCCTATGGCAGTGGATTCTTAATGGCCTCCTATTTTCCTTATTATTTTTACAAGGGCTTTGAACTTGAAAGACTTCGCTTTCATGCCGTACACGGTGTCTTCTTATTCTTTCTGCTACCCTATTTGATCTTTTTTGTGATCGTCTACTCAATTAACAAAAACCTTGATTTCGCAATTCATAACGGGATCGTTGTTCCATTCTTCTATGCTATCATACTGTTATGGGCAATCCTTAGGTCCATCAGGTTGAAATATTATGCAAACCCAAGTAAAGTCAACTTCATAGAAGTTATTGCCGTTTACGGAGCAGTGATACCCTGGGTAATGATGCCTGTGATTGCGTATTTCAATTGGGGGCAATTCATTGAGGTCATCTGCACTAATGGAGGATTCGTTGTCATCACCATTATGTTCCTTTATAAGTCGGTTATTACCGCCAGAGAGGAATATCGTCAATTGGTCGAATTATCAATAAATGGTAGCAATCCGAGGATTTTCGAAGAAAATAGTTTTCGGTACAAGCTCACAAGCCGAGAAATTGAAATTGTCCAACTTCTCCGGCAAGGACATAAATATCAGACGATTGCGGATAAGCTATTCATATCAGACTTAACCGTTAAAAAACACGTTCGGAACATTTTCGAAAAGACCGCAGCTACCAATCGAGTAGAACTTATCCATAAACTCGAAAACTAAAACCTACTACGCCAAAATCCGCATTTATACTCCTTTTGAAGTAGTGAAATACTCCTTTAAAAGTATTTACAAGTGTCTTACAATTAAGGATTTTTGTTGTGCGTTGATGCTCTCCAACTTATGGCAAAAAAGTTATCCTTATTATTTGAACTATGAAAACATTTTCCAACAGATTAGCATTCGCTCTCGAAACTGAACTATATGATTTAACTCAGAAAAATTTGGCAGAATCCGAAAAGCTTAAGTTAGCGATCGCGCTTTGTAAGAAGTCATTAGGTATACTTAGGAGATACCTCTTCAGCTACTTTTTTGGATCATTAGAAGAAGAAATTGCTTTCTTCAAGCAGATTAAACCTCTTTTCTATAGCAAGTACATATATTATATCAATATCTACAATTATCATATCAAACTTCCTACGGGGAGTGACGAGATTGTAAAGTCTTATATATCCTCCCAGTTGGAAGAATTAAAACAATTCTTTGATCGAAATCAAAGCTTCTATCAATACTATAGGTCAGGCTCTGACCATCTTGACAGCTTTTATTTTACCCGAAGCAATATTGACGTGTATACAGAGTTAGAGGACTTCCAGGGCGACGAACTTTTTTCAACAAGTCACGATTATAAGATATCGAAAATAATCGCTAATGAGCGATTTCAGGAGTTCCTCATGCTGAAGTGTAAAGGGATTAATGGTGACTGCATTAAGGGGTCAGAATCACCCATAATTTGGACAGGGAATCAGACAGACCTTGTCGAGTTGCTATATGCTTTGGTTGAGAGCGGATGCTTAAACAACGGAAATATTCAGATTAAGAGTGCGATTCTATTCTTTCAATCAATACTCAATGTAGATTTAAAATATTACTATCACAAATACACAGATATTTCGAACCGCAAAAAAGAACGAACAGTATTTTTGGATAGGCTGAAAGTCGGTCTGATGAAAAAAATGGATAGTAAGCATGAACTTAATGTCTCAGAGCTAAAGAGAATAAATTTTTCGTAACTATAGTCCTCGACGTTCATTGTACCCTTTATTACATTCGATTTTCATCTTGGTCAGATTAGGGAATTGTTCTACTTTCCTATACAGAAAGTACCATATACTGGTTATCAGCAACTTCACGTCATCAGCCGAATATTACTATAAATGTGATTCGTGCCAAACGGAACAGCTACTGCGTTTGATACTCATTTATTTTAATGCGCAGGAGTTGATTTTAGCTAAACAAGCTAAATTATTATTCAAGCCCTAATTTTCTATTAGCTCATAGAAGGAAAGTAAGTTTCCGTCTTGGTCCACTACAGGGAATTCTCTATGTCCCCAATATTGCTCCTCAATTACGGTATCAACACTATGCAATACTCTCTGCTTTTTGTATTCATCGTATAGTTCCGTAATTCCCTGCACTTGTACTCTACAGCTTGCTGTTCCAGCTATAAAGGTTTCAGCACCAGTCAATATTGGTTTCAACGCTAAAAAAATGCTTCGCCACTTCCAGGACTTATCACAGGATTGCCAAAGGTGTATTTCTATTTCATCACGAACAGCGATTGCAAATGTCTCTTCCTGGTGCCTGATGGTAAAACCAAGTTTCGTTGTATAATATTCACATGACCGTTTAATACTCTGGACCGGCAATGCGGGTATAGTTCTTTGCATCTTCATATGCCTATTATTTAAGTTTGTTGACCGTTACAACTTGCAGTTTTATCTGTTTAAGAATAGACTTTCGGATAAGCTGGCTGAATGGCCTGATAAAGTACCAGTACAACTGAAACTTTGTTTTCAGTTCGTTACTACCGCACCAAACTCTGGTTTCTGTAGTTAGAACATGATGTGTATAGTCCTGAGTCTGAAGTTTAAAATTAATAACAGCTTTTATCACGCTTTTACCTTGATCATAAAGGAATTGCTGCGATGTGAAGCTTGATTGACAAGAATTAAACGTAGGGCTTTCTGTAATCATCCCGAAAAGTATCTCTTCGCCTTGGACTTCGTCAAGTTTTATAAAGCCTAAGTCTGTTAGATTTTCTATTGAACGAACTCCATTTGGAATTCCTCTTAAACTAAATAGAATCCTAATTAGAAAGCTCTTGCTGATGTCACTTCGTAGCATCTGTTCGTATATACAGTTCCCAATCCCTTCAATTTCGATGGAGTGAAGTTCACTAAAATGATAAGCAGGAAGGTACTTAGTAATCAACATAACTTATTGCTACGAGCAACAGGAAGTTCCCGCCTGAATCGGTGGACATTTCACCGTACCGTAGCTGCAAAAGACACAACAATCTCCCGACAGCGGCTTTAGATATGTCTTACAG
The DNA here is from genome assembly GCA_964524205.1 of uncultured Sphingobacterium sp. Lineage (GTDB taxonomy): Bacteria > Bacteroidota > Bacteroidia > Sphingobacteriales > Sphingobacteriaceae > Daejeonella. The sequence goes on from CAZGCG010000032.1 coordinate 10,640, forward strand.
CTTTCACATTCATAGAAGTATTGACAAGAATCTGTAGGCATTTCCTCGTTCTTAGCAAAGCCGCAACTTGGGCAAGTAATAATCGAGCTTAATAGGATTTGTGTAGCCATGTTAGTGGGTTTTGATAGCTGTAGGTTCATATCCGATGCTTCGGATCTTATGGTTGATTCTGTCTGCGCTTATTTTTGATGGGTCGTACCGAACTATTGTCTGCGACTTTTCATATGAAGTCCTGGATTCCGCTATTCCGTTAAGACTAATCAGTGCACCATCAACATGTTTGGTACAATCAGCACAACTCATACCTTTAACACTAAGAGTTAGGTATTTGAAGCTTGCCTGTGTTAAACCATCTGATGCTTTCTGCTTTGGAGTATTATACAATACCGAAGAATAATATGGAAATGCAATCAACAACCCAGAGATCAGCGTTACAATAAAGAGCAACCTTTTAGTCTTCCAGAAAGAACGTCTTGTAGGTTCGCAGCAGATATCCGTTTCTTTATTTGCTCGTGACGTCAAATGTGGGTACCAGGCGATAACCAAAATCAGAGTAGTAAGTGCAATGAGATATGGACGGAAAGGTTCTATCCAGCTGAAGGCTGCTGCAGCGCCACTTATGCCACCAAAAATCGCTAATGCCGGAGCTATACAGCAAAGTGAGGCCGCAAAGGCGGCTAGAATACTACTCATCCAGCTGTGTTGGTTGACCTCTTTCATACAAGTATAGTTGATAAGGGTTCGGCAATTGAATCAAAGAACGGTCTATGCAAATAAATTTGCTCTTCCCGAACTGAGTAGAAGACGGTCTGACCCGATTTCCTTGATTTTACAACGCCTCCATCTTTTAATTTACGAAGATGCTGAGATATAGCCGGAATCGTCATCTCTAATATGTCACTTAGATCACAAGGGCACAGCTCACCCTCTTGGTTTAAAAGAAAAAGTATTTTTAACCGAACCTCATTACCTGCTAATGCGAGGATCTGAGACAAATTAGCAAATGACTCCTGCTTATTATTAATGGCTAATCGACAGTTATTGATCTGGTCGCTATTAGCAAAAATTCTTTTACACTCGCTCATATTATTTTAGGGTGTAAAGATATGTATTTAAGCAATTACTTAAATAAAATTCACAATACTATGATCGTAAGAACCCCTTTCACAGGCTTGAAGCAAACCGCCTGCAGACGTAATGCGAGGTATATTATTGTTCAGACAAACAACCTGAGCGAAAATTAGGTACCGGCCGTGATGTTAGTATGGCTCACATTAGATAGGAACCGGAATTTCATCAAGAGTAAATACGTTAGCCAACGGCAAATTAATTTGTGTCTGGGAAGATGGTCAAGTTGTCAGGTATAAAGTGATCTAAAAAATAGGCTTTGGAACCGAAGCTCAGTTTAAAGAGTACCTACAAACAAACTCATGATACTGCTTAATATGTCTTTCTGAATCTGTTCGCCAATTTCACAGGCAGAGCACTATTGGACTTTAATGACATAACAACACTCCGGATCAAGGACTTCTTAGAATTGGTTTGTTAATGTTTTAGGGTCATTTAAGAACTTTATCGAATTTTATGTCAATGACTTTATGATCTAATAGCCATTGCCTTCCTGAGAATATCATATCTGTTATCAATCTCCCAAAAAGTTTATATCGAAGCAAATTAATATGGTAATCAAGGGTTTATGCGCGAAAAGTATAAATTAAATGAAAATTACAATACTATCTCACTGTATCTTATTCTATATTTGCAATGTAATGAGAATTTCAACTTTCATAATGGCCATTATGGTGCTTATACTAAGCTGCATTCCGTGTGCGGAAGTAGAAGCATTTGCAGGGCAAAATGAAAGCGAGACACTCCTCATCAAAAAGAGTGATACGCAAAATTTGCCTATCAATTCGGACACCTGTTCTCCCTTTTGTACCTGCTCCTGCTGTTTGGGCTTTTCAATTGCAGCAACTATATCACCATCCTTTAATTTAATGTACACTTGCATACAGAAAATTTATACTCCTTATTATCCGCAAGTTATTTCTTCTATATCGTTGTCTATCTGGCAACCTCCCCAATAATCTGATCCTGGGTATGTGTTAATAGGTGCGATAGAAATTATCTGCACCAACTTATTTATCTGTTTCTTAGAAGGAACAGCTTTAAATAAATCTAAATACATCCTATAAAATTCAACATTCATAACGAGAATACTCGTGCTGTAACTAATCTATCGGTCACACATTTGAGTTTACATTCAAACCTCAAGATCAGTAAAGTATATGTTTAATAAAATCATTTTATTCTCCATCAAGAATAAAGTAGCTATAGGCCTGATGACCCTGGCGCTAATAATATGGGGGATTTACTCATTAACCAGGCTGCCCATTGATGCTGTCCCGGATATCACCAACAATCAGGTACAGGTCATTTCACAGGCACCAAGCTTAGGGGCGCAGGAAGTCGAACAATTTATCACGGCTCCCATAGAATTGGCAATGGCCAATATTCCGAACGTGATTGAGAAACGTTCAATCTCACGGTCAGGCCTTTCTGTCATTACAATAGTTTTTACGGATGAAACAGATATCTACTGGGCACGACAACAGGTAAATGCCCAATTAAAGGAAGCCGAGGGGAAAATACCCACAGGGCTTGCAGAACCCGCATTAGCACCCATTACAACAGGTTTAGGGGAAATATATCAGTATGTGCTTCACACCAAAAAGGGATATGAAAACAAATATTCAGCTACCGATCTACGAACATTGCAGGATTGGGTTGTCAGAACGCAATTAGCCGGAACTAAAGGGGTTGCTGAAGTGAGTGGCTGGGGAGGATATGTCAAACAATATGAAATTGCCCTGGACAATGACAAGCTCAATTCATTTAATATCACTGTTCCAGAAATCTATGAGGCACTTGAAAAGAACAATGAAAATACAGGCGGCTCTTATATTGAACAGCAAAGCAATTCCTATGCAATTCGTGGAATAGGCCAGGTAAAGACACTTGCAGATATTGAAAAGATCGTAGTAAAGAATGCAGGTGGTGTACCCATCCTAATCCGTGATATAGGAACTGTTCAATTTGGCAGTGCCACCCGTTATGGTGCGGTAACGCGAAATGGTGAGGGAGAAGTAGTGGCGGGGATTACTCTGATGCTCAAAGGCGAAAATTTTAATGAGGTTATTAAAAATGTAAAAGAACGCATCGTTCAAATTCAAAAATCATTACCCGAAGGAGTAGTTATAGAACCGTTTATTGACCGTACAGAATTGGTTGGACGCGCTATTAGCACAGTACAGAAGAACTTAATTGAAGGTGCGTTGATTGTTATTTTTATCTTGCTGCTTCTCTTGGGTAACTGGCGGGCAGGTTTGGTGGTGGCATCTGTAATTCCACTGTCCATGCTGTTTGCCTTTGCTATGATGCGCCTGTTCGGTGTCTCAGGTAACCTGATGAGCCTGGGGGCTATTGATTTTGGCCTGATCGTAGATGGCGCGGTAATTATTGTAGAGGCTATTGTTTTCCGTTTAACAGAAAGCAGACTTTTTCCTGATAAACCACGGCTAACTCAGAACCAAATGGATCAGGAGGTTTTTACGGCCTCGTCCAAGATCCGTAACAGTGCAGCTTTTGGCGAAATTATTATTCTTATTGTATATCTGCCCTTATTATCTCTGGTAGGGATCGAAGGAAAGATGTTCAGGCCAATGGCAGAAACTGTTGTGTTTGCCATCATAGGTGCATTCATATTGTCCATGACCTACGTACCCATGATGAGCGCCTTGTTTCTTAGCAAGAATACAGTACACAAACGCACTATTTCTGACAAATTGATGGATCGACTCCGCCATATTTATCAGCCTGCTTTAGAAAAAGTGCTGAAGTTCAAAAAACTCACTGTTGCCGCTACTTTGTTGCTGTTTGGATTTTCAGTCTGGCTATTTAGTGGCATGGGCGGCGAGTTTATCCCTCAATTAGATGAAGGAGATCTCACTGTAGAAATTGCAATGGCACAGGGAACATCGCTCACACAAGTAGTAGAAACCTTTGGCAAAGCAGAAAAAATCCTCAAAAGCCAATTTCCTGAAGTAAAACAGGTAGTTACACGAATTGGCAGTTCAGAAATTCCAACCGACCCCATGCCAGTAGAGCGTGCTGATATGATGGTGGCCATGAAAACCAAAGACGAATGGGTAACAGCAAAAACCAAAGAAGAGATGGTAGAAAAAATGGAAGAAGCACTCTCTGTATTACCTGGTGTTAACATAGAAATTACCCAGCCCATGCAGATGCGTTTTAACGAACTTATGACTGGTGTCCGCCAAGATGTCGCCATAAAAATATACGGTGAAGATCTGGATGTGCTGACCCAACAAGCCAACCGGATAGCGAAATTGATAGCACCAGTTGAAGGTGTAAGTGAACCAATAGTAGAACGGGTAAGCGGACTACCACAGATTGCTGTGGAATATGATCGGGACAAGATTGCTCAATACGGATTAACTATCAGTGATGTAAATTCAATACTAAGCACGGCGTATGCCGGGCAGGTGGCCGGGGTTGTATTTGAAGGCGAGAAACGCTTTGATATGGTGGTTCGCTTACAAAGGGATTTAAGACAAAACATAAGCGGTATAGACAACCTGTTTATCCCCCTCCCCTCCGGCAATAAAATACCCTTAAGTCAGATAGCTTCGGTATCCTTGAAAGAAGCCCCGGCGCAAGTTTCGAGGGAAGATGGAAAACGGAGAATTTATGTAGGCTTTAACGTTCGCGGACGTGATGTAGAACGTACCGTAGCTGATATTGAGGAAATAATGAATGAAAAACTCAAACTTCCGCCGGGTTATTACATCACTTATGGTGGGCAGTTTGAAAACCTGCTGCAAGCAAAGAAGCGATTGGCCATAGCGGTTCCTGCTGCACTGATCCTAATCCTTGGGCTATTATATGTAACCTTCAGGTCTTTTACTCAAATGCTTCTTATTTTTACTGCCGTTCCACTATCTGCAATAGGTGGCGTTTTTGCATTGCTCGCCAGAGGGATGCCTTTCAGTATTTCGGCAGGGGTAGGATTTATTGCCTTGTTTGGTGTTGCAGTACTAAATGGTATTGTACTGATCGGCTACTTCAACCAGTTGAAACAAGAGGGGGTTAATGATATATATCAACGAGTTATGGAAGGAACGAAAGTCAGACTTAGACCGGTAATCATGACTGCTGCGGTAGCATCACTTGGTTTTTTACCAATGGCCTTATCTGCCGGAGCTGGTGCCGAAGTACAAAAGCCCCTTGCAACGGTTGTTATCGGCGGGCTCATCTCCGCTACATTTTTAACCCTTTTCGTCTTGCCCTGCCTTTATATCCTTTTCTCAGGCGGAAAAGTAAAAATCAGTAAAGCCCGGAAACCATTGGCTATAGCCTTTGTATTGGTTCTATCAGGGTTCGGAAATTTCAACACGGCACATGCTCAAATTGCGCCCTTAACCTTGGACAGCATTATCTCACAGGCTTTAAAAAACAATCTACAGGTCAGATCTGCAAACCTAAGCGTCGATCAGGCCAGAGCCTTACAGAAAACAGGGTTTGATCCAGCTAAAACAGAATTTACTCTTTCACAAGATCCCACGGGAGGCGGAGGAAGCGACAACTCGCTGGGCGCAAGCCAGACTTTCGCATGGCCGGGGGTTTACAAAAATCAGCAGACAGTCTTAAACCTGCAAACCCGGCTCGCAGAAAGGTCCAGAAATTTTACCCAAGCG
>CAZGCG010000033.1:0-16395 GCA_964524205.1 uncultured Sphingobacterium sp.
TATGAAAAAAAATATGCAAAATTAGTTGCATAGATCATAGAAATCGCTGGAATCGCATGAAGGAACCGTATTATAAATGATGTTTGCTTTCACTCATTTTTTGTCTTTATATATCTTGGGAATGAGGAGTGATCTGAACCGATTCCAGCGAAGGCTGGAATCTCCTCACTCCCAAACAACCCCTGTCATTCCCACGAAAGTGGGAACCTCCGGCAATACATTTTAGGTTGAATCAGCGACGGCTAGAATCTCCACAGTTCCCCCTATAGCGCTTGTCATTCCCGCGAAAGCGGGAACCTCCCAACATATGGACGACTGCTTATTTGATATAAATTTCTAGGTACACTATAGGATTGACAAGCGAAGGAATTTCTGGTAGAGGTATTACTTTTCCATGATTTGTAGTCTGCTAACGATTCTGTCATTTTCCAGGTGTTCGAAAACGATCTCCTCAACATCACTTAGCTGTACTTTACCATAGAACACTCCTTCAGGATAAATTGCAACTGTAGGCCCTTTTTCACAAATGTCAAAACAGCCTGTCCGCTGAGCTCTCATCTCAACATCAAGTCCCTTGTTCTTTATCAATTTTTTAAATTCTGCGACAAGTGCTGAACCATGCTCCTCTCCACAACAAATTCTTGCACCGGATGGGCGCTGATTTGTGCAAATGAAAATATGCTTCTTATAAATCATCTTTAAAGAAAGATTGATTAATGATTAGAACCAGTTTCAAATTATAAGGCAGGGACATTACTTGACATCAGTAACATTAACCTCAAAATCCAGGCAAGAAAAAGGAGGAATTGACGGGGAACTTCCCTCCATACCATAAGCCAATCCTGAAGGAATTAGCATACGAATACTACCACCCTGATTAATTAGAGGAATTGCCTGTTGCCATCCTTTAATCACCGAAGTTAGCGCAAAGGTTGCCTCGCTTCCGGCTACTGCACGATCGAATATGGTACCATTCAGTAATTTGCCGGTATAGTTGGCAACAACGGTTGAATCTACGCTTATTGGACTTCCGGTACCCGGCTGACCTATTTTATAATATATTCCAGTATTTGTTTTGGTAAAGCCTGTCAATGCATTCTTTTCCATGTACTTGATTATCGTATAATCATCATACTTTGGAATTTTCTCTTTCTCCATAACCTTAACAACAATATCAAGCGAGGAATTGCCAGGTATTTGTGTCGTGCCATTCCTTCCAAATGCCAAACGCGAAGGAACAATAATTCTGATTGTTCCATTTGCCTTTTTCAACACCTCCTTGATTCCAACACGGACTGCTTCCGGATTGAAATATCCAAGGTAATTGTAATATCGGTTACCATTGCTAAAGGTATCAACAGCCACATATTTACCGTCCAATGAACGTATTGTAACCAATGCAGGGGTTAGTTCAGAATATTGTACCTCAGCTCCAAGCCCCGGACTAACAACCTGATAATAAATACCGCTACCATTATACTCCTGAACAGATAAACTATTTTTCTGTATGTATTCCTTAACATTACGGTCATCAATTACTTCGATAGACTCGTATTCCTTTACACAGGAAACAAGGATGCCCGACAAAAAAATAACTGCAAAGGCGTATTTAAAATATTGTTTCATTTTATACTTTTAATTTTGAACATCCACTAATTCGATATCAAAATCGAGTACCGAATTTGCGGGAATCGGGCCTGAACCCTGAGGTCCATATCCATAACCAGAAGGAACAAACAATCTGATCTTACCTCCTTTTTGGATCAGAGGTACACCAATCTGCCAGCCTACAATAACCTGACCCAGTTTGAAAGCAAGTGGTTGTGTGGTTGATTTATCAAAAACCTGTCCCGACAATAATCTGCCGGTATAATTAGAGGTGACGGTTGTATTAGCTGTATAAGTGATGTTGCCAGCACCTGATTGAATAATTTGATAATACAAACCACTGGAGTGCTTTATCGCAGATATATTATTATCAGTCAGGAATTTAACAATTATTGCATCGTCCTTTTGTGCCTGAACAGTTGGGTCAACATAATCATCTTTAAGACATGAGCTTAAGCCAAGCACCATGACAATAGAGAACAGTAATAGGTGAATTTTCATATTGCAGCAAATTTATCCTTTTAAACGTTAAAAAGTAAGGATTAACATTTTTTAACAAAATATTTTAATTTATCTGGACCTTTAAGAAATCCCTGAAGATACAAAGCTTTGATTAATCCAGTTTAAACAGCGACTTCCAAATGAGGATACCAGGTATCTGTTCTTACTGTTGCACCCAGATCATGAAGCATATTATATAAACCAAAATTTGTCCGGTTAACATAAATAAAATGCTTTACACCCCGGGCCTGTTTGAACTCAGGCATTCGGGAAATCTTCTCTCCATAGGAATAAAGCTTATCAAAAAATTCGGACTTGCTAAAATCAAAGGTGTCTGACATGTATGGCTGGGCAAACAATTCGATCATTTCCTTATATATCCGATAGTAAAACTCGATTTGCGCAGCATCATCGTTTTCCCGGATCATCTCCAATTGTCTGAATGCTTTTATTGTCCTGGCCTTATCTTTCAGCATATCTGTAGAGGTCAGCGAAAAGAAAGGATAGTAGAAATCATCCGGCATTTCTTTAATACATCCAAAATCAATAATCCCAAGTTTTCCTTCTGTCGTGATCAGGAAATTTCCGGGATGAGGATCAGCATGTACCGCTCTTAACTCATGCTGCTGAAAATTATAAAAATCCCACAGAGCCTGACCAATCTTATCTCTGAGTTCCTGTGAAGGATTAGTCTTCATAAATTCTTTCATGTGCTGTCCTTCAAGCCAATCCATAGTAATGATTCTTTTTGAAGAAAGATCAGGATAATAGGCAGGAAAAACCACATTAGGTATGTTTTTACAAGCTTCAGAAAACTCTATGGATCTTGTTATTTCGAGGTCATAATCAGTTTCTTCGAGCAGCCGTTCTTCTACTTCGGTCATGTAAACTTCCAGCTCCTTTTGACTCATTCCTAATAAGCGGAATGCAAATGGCTTTACCATTTTGAGGTCTGAAGATATACTGTCGCCAACACCCGGATATTGAATTTTAACTGCTAATTTTTTACCATTTAAACTGGCCTGATGAACCTGTCCGATAGAAGCAGCATTAGTCGATCTGATGTTAAATTCATCATAGATCTCGGAAGGTGTTTTACCAAAGTATTTACTAAAAGTCCTGACTATCAGTGGGCCTGATAAGGGAGGCGCATTGTATTGAGAGAGCGAAAACTGATCGACATATGCTTTAGGTAAGATATTTTTATCCATGCTAAGCATCTGAGCTACCTTGAGGGCACTTCCCTTCAACTCACTTAAGGATGCATAGATATCTGTTGCATTATCGAGATTTAACTCATCCTTATTCAGAGAGGGATTAAATAGCTTTTTAGAGTAATGTTTAATGTAGTTTCCGCCAACCTTGAGACCAGTTTTTACGAATTTAGCTGAGCGTTCTGTTTTCGATGTTGGAATACTGTCCTGTTCTTTCATTTAGCAATTGAAGTTCTAATTGTCAAAATGGCTATTAAAACTTAACATTTGGTTTCATGCCGCCATTATTCATCATGAACTTCCCATAATCAAACAAACTATCCAAAGGTGATTTACCAAAAAGATCGAAAGTGACATTAATTCCCTTTTCAATGGCCTCATCAGTTTTTTCAAAGCCAGGACTATTATCCTTAGCCCAGAAATTCAAAATGACACCAAATTGAATCCAGAGAGCGTCTTTATATTTCGAGGTAAGAAAACGTCTGTTTGCCAATTCTCCCGATTCTACACCCTGATCCACCAGACCGGATGCAAATCCTTCAAAAAGCATTTTAACTCCTTTTAAAATTGCCGGTGTACCAATACTTTGCCCTGAATGCTTCAAACTATATAATACAAAGCTTCTTTTACTCTTCAGCAACTCAATAAAGGCATAAAAAAATGCAAGTGTCTTCTCACGCGAAGAGTATTGCTCCCATATTTCCTGATTTTGCACTTCAGTCAATGTTTTATCGCAAAGCTCAGTCCAGATCGATTCTTCAATTCCTTCAAAGGAAGCATAGAAATTATAGAACTCCTCTTCCGTCAGATTATTTTCTTTTGCAAATACATAAACCGAAGCTGGTTTGATGCCCTTTGTCAGAACATAATCTATATAAGCATTTTGAATTTCTTCTGCAGTATTCATAGCATTATTCATATTAGAATATTAATTGTCTTTAAGACTTCTTTCTGGTCTTGTCCTGATCAGAAACACGAAGAGGAATATAAATCAACTGCTTTTTATTCGATTCCTGAGGATTAAGATCAGGGAGAAAATCCTGAAGTTTCTCTTTCAGGGCCTTTAATTTGTCAATCAGTCCGGACATTTCAAGAATTGCTATGGTGATTAAATTAAGTAATTTCATAAACTATTAATATTAATTGCCTGATTCAGCTTTAAGATATACGTTATTCATAGACAAAGAGTTTGCCAGAAATCTTCCAAATAGTTTACATTTTGTCATATTTTGTAATATTCAGGATGCATTGCAAAAACAGCCCCAAATACTTTGCTCAGGTACAAAAAAGACATCAGGCCGGCAAGAACCAATCTGATGTCTTAATTCCAAATTAAAATATTACTTAATAACAATATTTATTTGCCTCAATCAATTGTTTAGCGACACGTTGTCTTGTTTCCTTGATATTAAAAGGCTCTGATTTTGTAAAACGTCTCAATCCAACCAGCATCATTCTTAGTTCATCACCTTCGGCGAATGAATAAAGCGCCTCCTTGCCGGCTACAGAAACCTTGTCAACTGTCTGATAGAGGTAGATCCGCATCATGTCTAACTGTCCGGCGCATGCATCTTCACCTCTTAATTTCACCAGTTTTTCAACCCTTAATATGGTTGATTCGGCAACATATATGTATCCAATTATGTCAGCAATATTCATCAGAATTTCCTGCTCTTTTGACAGGGTCATCATCAATTTCTGAACTGCGGCACCGGCAATCATCAACCCCGCCTTTTTCAGGTTGGCCAATTGACGCTTCTCTGCAGCAAATAATGAATTATCTTCTTCCCCAAAATCAGGAATTGACATTAATTCGGCAGCAACAGCCTGCGCTGGGGTCATCAGATCCAGTTCCCCTTTCATTGCACGTTTCAAAAGCATATCCAGGATAAGCATCCTGTTAATTTCATTGGTACCCTCAAATATTCTGTTAATACGGCTATCGCGATAAGCACGTTCCATAGGTGCCTCTGCAGAATAACCCATACCGCCATAAACCTGCAGACCTTCGTCCACAATATAATCCAATACTTCCGATCCCCAGACCTTGATAATTGCACATTCCACAGCGAATTGCTCGGTAGATTTCAATTTAGCCTGTGAAGGTTCCATTCCTTCTGCTACCAAAGCATCATAAGCATCATCAATATTCTGTCCGGCACGATAAGATGCACTTTCAAGAGCAAAATTCCTTGTAGCCATTTCTGCAAGTTTATAGCGAATGGCACCGAACTTGGATATTGGCAAACCGAACTGAATACGTTCATTCGAATAATTTATCGCCTGATTCAAAACCTTACGGGAAGAGCCGATTGCTGCAACACCGAGTTTTATCCGGCCGATATTCAGAATATTAACAGCTATTTTAAAGCCATTCTCACGTTCTGAAAGCAGATTGGCTACAGGAACCGGACAGTCGTTGAAAAACACCTGTCTTGTTGATGATCCTTTAATACCAAGTTTATGCTCCTCAGGATTCATCGTAATTCCACCGAAATCCTTTTCTACAATAAATGCAGACAGGTTTTTATCCTCTCCGATCTTTGCAAAAACAATAAATATATCTGCAAAACCACCATTTGTGATCCACATTTTCTGACCGGTAATCAGGTAGTGCGTACCCTCTGCATTCAATACAGCCCTTGTCCTTCCTGAATTTGCATCAGAACCTGAATTTGGCTCAGTGAGGCAATAGGAAGCTTTCCATTCGCCCGTTGCCAGTTTTGGAATATATTTATCCTTCTGTTCTTTAGTGCCATAATAGAGAATAGGTAATGTACCGATTCCTGTATGTGCAGAAAGTGCTACCGCGAAGGAACATCCGGCCCCAACTGAATCGGCCACCAGCATAGAGGTATTGAAATTCTTACCAAAGCCACCATATTCCTCAGGAATAGAAACAGCTAGTAAACCCAGCTCTCCAGCCTTATCCATCAGGCTCACCATTAAGCCTTCTTCCTGATTATCGATTCTGTCGAGATTAGGAAATACCTCTGCTTCCAAAAAATCCTCACAGGTTTTTTTGATCATCAACTGCTCTTCGTCAAATTCTTCAGGGATAAAAATATCCTCACATGCCGTTTCGCGAATAATAAATTCTCCGCCTTTGATTGATTTGGTTTTTGCTGCTTCCATATTGTTTTTTTTATTGATTCAAGAATCAAGAGCCAAGAGTCAAGACTGATTCGCGCTTATTGAAAATTTAATTCTCAAGTTCTGGTTATTGGCTTTTTGTTTTCTTGGTTCTTTCTTCCTGGTTTTTTGTTCGTATTTTCCTATTTCTTGGCTCTTGAATCTTAGTTCTTTATTTAAGTGTTGCTAAAAATCCATTTAACATCTTTTGAAGAGTTGAAATTTTATCCAGAATGCTAATTGAATCATGATCATTAATCATTTTGAATTCACTTGATAATATTATCTGAGTTTCTAACTCAAATAATGATCCTAAGGCAATTTTAATATAATGTGAGAACTCTTTACTTGAAGATCTTGAAGACCCTTCTGCAATATTTGATGGAACTGAAATACAACATCTATTAATTTGAGAAACCAATCCAAATTTTTCTTCTTTAGGAAAACTTGATGTAATGAGATACACATCTTTAGTAAGACTCATTGCATTCACCCAAATATTTAGCTTTTTGAAATTGTGCATATATCTTGGTTTTGATTCCTGGCACTTGGTTCCTTATCGTTATAAGCTATGTTCTGTATTATTACTCAATGCCAAAAGAAGTTTAATATGTCTTGGTTCCTGGTTCTTGGCTCTTGACTCAAAAATTACATCATCTCAAATATCCCCGCAGCTCCCTGCCCTGTTCCAACACACATGGTAACCATTCCAAATTTCTTTTCTCTTCGTTTCAGTTCATTGAAAAGCTGAACAGACAGTTTTGAACCTGTACAACCCAGAGGATGACCAAGGGCTATTGCACCACCGTTGACATTTATTTTATCCTGATCTAAATCCAGTGTTCTTATCACAGCAAGTGATTGAGATGCAAACGCTTCATTCAGCTCAATGAGATCCAAATCCTGCTGCTTCATTCCTGCTTTTTTCAAGGCCAATGGAATAGCCTCAATCGGACCGATACCCATAATTCTTGGAGGAACTCCCGCAACACCATAACTTACCAGTCGTGCAATGGGCTGAACATTCAACTTCTTCAACATTTTTTCTGAAACCACCAAAACAAAGGCCGCTCCATCAGATGTTTGAGATGAATTACCTGCTGTAACTGAACCTCCGGCAGCAAATACCGGTTTAAGATTTGCGAGCTTATCGATTGCAGTATCAGCCCTCGGACCTTCATCTGTATCAACAATAAATTCCCTTGTCTTCTGCTTTAAATTTTCGTCCAGATAGGTTTCCTTAACCGTAATCGGAATCAGTCCGTCTTTAAGATGACCATTCTTTATTGCTGCAATGGCCTTTTGATGAGACTTAAATGAAAATTCATCCTGATCTTCACGGCTAACCTTATATTCTTTAGCCACAGCCTCGGCTGTAAGACCCATACCCCAATACCATTCAGGATTATTTTTTGCCACATCTGCATTCGGAACCAATTTCCAGCCTCCGAAAGGCATACCCGACATCACCTCGACCCCACCTGCAACAATACAATCAGCCATACCCGACCTTATTTTTGCAGTTGCTATGGCTATGGTCTCCAATCCGGAAGCACAGTAACGATTTACTGTAACACCCGGAACTTTATCCGTATCCAGTCCCATCAGAGAGATCATACGGGCTATATTCAAGCCCTGCTCTGCCTCAGGAGTTGCATTTCCGACGATCACATCATCAATCTGATCCTTATCCAGATCAGGTACCGAGGCCACCAGATGTCTGACCACTTCTGCCGCCAGATCATCAGCCCTGGTAAAACGAAATACACCGCGGGGTGCTTTTCCAACTGCGGTTCTGTATGCTGCTATGATATATGCTTCTTCCATTGTTTTAGATTTGAGATGTGAGATGTGAGATATGAGAAAATCCTACCTATCACATATACATTTTTAACTTGTTGAGGATTTCTTATTTAACATGTTTTGAAACCCATAATTCATTTTTTGTAGCTCATCAATTAGTAAAAGCAACTTTTCTAAATCTTCAGTATTTATAAGCCCTAGTTTATTAGAAATAAATAATTGAGTTTGAAGCTCAAAAGATGATCCGTTTGCAATTCCTAAAAAATAATTAAACTCTTTTGCAGTGTTCCTGCCTGCACCTTCCGCAATATTTGAAGAGATTGAAACTGCAGCCCGTCTGGACTGTGAAGTTAATCCGAACTTTTCTTCATTAGGAAATGAGCCAGTGATCCTATAAACTTCAACTGCCAAATCAATAGCCTTATTCCAGATCTTAAGCTCTTTAAGGTTATGCATTTCTATCAGATTTAGTTTCTCATATCTCTTGTCTCATATCTCACATCTCAATACTAATTCCTCAACGGCTTACCCTTAGTCAAAATACTTTGAATACGTTCAAGTGTTTTCTTCTCTCCGCAAAGTGAAAGAAAAACTTCCCTTTCCAGATCGAGTAAATATTGCTCTGAAACCAGACTTGGCTGTGAGAGATTTCCTCCACACAAAACGTAACCCAGTTTTTCGGAAATCTTTTTATCGTGTTCTGAGATGAAATTTCCGGCGAACATGGAATTTGCCCCTGCATAAACAATACCCATTCCCTGCTTACCTAATACCCTAATATCCTTGCGCTGAACCGGTTTGGTATAGCCCGCATCCGCAAGTTCAATTGCTTTCTCTTTTGCGTCAACGATTAATCGGTTACGATTCATGCTTATGCCGAACTTCTCTTTCTGGATGTAACCAAGTTCTACCGCTTCAACTGCCGAAGTGGAAACTTTAGCCTGCCCAATGGTTAAAAAGCGCTCTCTGAGTGCTGCCTGTTCTATCTGACCTTCTTTAAATTCATCTGATAAACGAAGAGCAAACTCTTTTGAACCTCCTCCTCCCGGAATTAATCCTACTCCAAATTCAACCAATCCCATATAGGTTTCGGCATTAGCCTGAACAAAATCTGCATGCAGACATAACTCACAACCACCTCCCAAAGTAAGATTATGCGGTGCTGCTACAACCGGAATACTTGAATAGCGCATCCGCATCATTGTATTCTGGAACATCTTAATGGCAATATTGATCTCATCCCAGTCCTGTTCAACTGCAGCCATAAATATCATTCCGATATTAGCACCTGCCGAAAAATTGGCACCGTCATTCCCAACAACCAGACCTCTGTAATCTTTTTCAGCCAGGTCAATTGCTTTATTTAATCCCTGAATCACTTCACCACCAATTGTGTTCATTTTGGTGTGGAATTCAACATTCAGTATGCCATCACCCAGATCAGTGATTGTAGTTCCTGAATTTTTCCAGATTGTATTTGTTGGACGAATATTATCGAGAATGATGAAAGAATCAGTCCCTGGAACAGGTTTATATGATTTTGACGGAATATCATAATACTTCTTAACACCATTTTCCACCTTATAAAACGACTCATTTCCGGCCTGAAGCATCTCATGTACCCATGCTGCTGCCTCATTACCATATTTCTTCATTCCTTCGAGTGCCTTTTTCGGCCCGATGGCATCCCAAACCTCAAATGGTCCGAGTTCCCAGCCAAAACCGGCTCTCATCGCATCATCAATGCGGTACAATTCATCAGAAATTTCAGGAATCCGGTCAGAAACGTATTCAAACAGCCCGAAAAAAGAATGGCGGAAAAAATCACCTGCCTTATCTGTACCGCTTGCGAAAACTTTCATCCGCTCAGGCAAATTTTCAACGAGCTTTGTAGCTTCAAGTGTTGAAGATTTTATTTTCTGCTGAGGTTTATATTCTAATGTTTTAAGATCAAGAGCCAAAATTTCAGATTTTCCGTCAGCCCCTTTTACTTTTTTATAAAAACCCTGTTTTGTTTTATCTCCAAGCCACTTATTCTCCTGCATTTTCTTAACATAGCCAGGAAGTTCAAACAAATCATGCGCTTTATCTTCAGGAAGATTGTTAAATAATCCACCGGCTACATTGATCATAGTGTCCAATCCGACAACATCTGTGGTTCGAAAAGTCGCCGACTTTGGCCTGCCCAGTGCAGGACCTGTATATTTGTCAACCTCCTCAACCGAAAGATCCATTTTCTCAACAAGATGCAGGAGCGCCATAATGGAATAAACTCCAACCCGATTTGCGATAAAGGCGGGAGTATCTTTACATAAAACTGTGGTTTTCCCAAGAAATTTATCACCATAATGCATCAGGAAATCAATAATCTCAGGTTTTGTCTGAGCTGTTGGGATGATTTCAAGCAAACGCAGATAGCGTGGTGGATTAAAGAAATGAGTCCCGCAGAAATGAGCACGAAAATCTTCAGAACGTCCTTCTGCCATCAGATGAATCGGAATTCCGGAAGTATTAGAACTTATCAGGGTTCCGGGAGTTCGGAATTTTTCTACCTGATCATAAATCAGTTTCTTAATATCAAGCCTCTCAACAACAACCTCTATCACCCAATCGCAGGATGCAATATCTTTCATATTGTCATCAAAATTGCCCGTAGAAATATTGACAGCAACTTTTTTGGAGAAAACAGCTGATGGATTAGCCTTCAAAGTACTTTCAAGTGCCGAATTAACAATTCTATTTCTGACTGATTTAGAATTCAGATCAGCACCTTTTGCCTGCTCCTCAGCTGTCAGCTCTTTTGGAACCATGTCAAGCAGCAAAACTTCAACTCCAATATTGGCAAAGTGGCATGCAATACGGGATCCCATTATACCAGAACCCAATACCGCTACTTTTCTGATGACTCGTTTCATCTGTTTATTTTTATTGTTTGTTAATCCCGCAGCTGCGGGATGGAAACTTTGATTAAATACCGAAGGGCACATGACCTCAAAAACAAAAACTAAAAACCTAAGGCAAACAAATTCACCCTATGTTCTTAATATTTAATTTAATCCTTTCGGATTCATAATGATCTTTTTCAGGTTTTACTACCCGGAATTTCCGGGTAGCAAAACTGAGGTTTATAATCAGTGGTTAGTTGATTTATCTTGTTTAATGTATTAATGAGTTTAAGCCTTTCCTTATCGGAAATATGTGCATTGAGGTACTCATTAAATTTTCTTACGACATCTTTGGCAATCTGCCGTTTTTCAATACCGAATGGTGTTAAAAATATCTTAACAGAACGCTTATCATTTGAATCTGTCTCTCTGTAAATCAGACCAAGCTCTTCCATATTCTTAAGCATTCTCGACAGACTTGTAGATTTCACACCCGACAAGGCCGCAATTTGTGAGACTGCAGTTCCCTCTTCATGTATATTAATCAGCATATATCCCAGAGCCTGCGTTATTCCATAATCTGCAGCAATCTGATTGTATTTGTTAGCAACTGTTTGCCAAACAATTTTCAAAAAATAATCTACAGTTTCTTCAGGCTTCATTCAAATTTACTATGCAAGCATAGCAAATGTATAAAATAGATAAATACAAAACAAGAGCAATTATACTTTTATTTTGAGCGGGCAGAAACCATGAATTGTATATTTAAGCTTAGCTTTGAGATTAAATGAAAAAATACAAAGCTTATATCCTTCTTCTATCTGTCCTGATAATTATTGCGATAATTTGGAATGCGATTACTGAACCCGGAATAAAAGACCTCAAAAGTGATTTTAAAGAGGTAGCATTTATTCGGAATGAACAAAATACCGGCCCGGTAATCAGAATCTATGCAGTGAGCCTCAATTCTGAAGACTGGAAGGAGATGGAGCAATATGGTAATTATATGCCTCATACAAAATACGGAACCACGAGGATCTACTTTTTTTTAAATAACAGCGAGATTCCTGAAGAATTGAATTTCGGAGAAGTTAATATCCCGGAAAAATACAAGAAGAATTGTATAGCGATTTATGAAAAAGACGGAATGAGCCAGACTTCAATCCGTAAGTATCCCTTTAATAATTGAACAAAAAAAATAATACGCTATGAAAAACAAAGGTCTTAGATTCACCATACTATTACTTATAACTCTGGGATGGATCATCCTGATGCGGACTATGACAGCCCCCCTTAATCAGGGTAGTATTCTAACTTTCGAATTTATAGGAACAGCCGCAAATGCAGAAGTGTTTCTTAACAAGCTTGCAGCCCTAGGCCATACAGAATTGATGACACTCAGCATTTATCTTGACTTCATCTTCCCGCTTCTTTATGGAGCTACATTTTTTTATGGCAGTGCATGGGCATGCGGAAGACTTGATAGAGATCATCCCTTAAACAAATTCAGAATTTTGAGCAATATGAGCCTGACTGCAGTTGCCTGTGATTTCCTGGAGAACGTTTCACTGCTTCAATTGATCAATTCCGGCCCCGACGACTTATATGCAGGCGCAGCTTTTATCTTTGCAGGAATAAAATTTTTGCTCTTAGCAATTGTATTGCTGCATCTTGTGATCACAGTCATTATTACCGCCAAAGGCAAACAAAATAGCAGAGCCTAAGCAATTAAGCAATAATTCAGGACTTTAGACATTAGAACATTACCAGCCCATCTTGGTGTCATCGCCCCGGGGATCAGCACCACCCTCATAATAACCCCATTGGGTTTTAAGGATTGCGTCAACACGGCCAATAGCACTTCTATCTTTAAAGGTGTAGCCCTTTTTTTCCAACTTTTGCCTGACCAGGGTATCCAGTCCACCCTTTTCAAAAGTAACTATATCCGGATACCATTGATGATGGAACTTCTTCGCATTTACAGCTGCCTGCATACCCATATCAAATTCAAGAACATTTAATATAGTCTGAAAAACAGAAGTAATGATTGTTGAGCCACCGGGGGTACCAACGACCATGAACAGTTCACCTCCTTTTTCAAGAATAGTTGGGGTCATTGAACTAAGCATTCGTTTTCCGGGAACGATAGCGTTAGCTTCTCCTCCAAGCAGTCCGTACATATTGGGAGAGCCCGGTTTTACTGAAAAATCATCCATTTCATTATTCAAAAGGAATCCTGCTCCCTTCACAAATACCATTGAGCCATAACCGCCATTCAGCGTTGTAGTGACTGATACTGCATTTCCATCCCTGTCAACAATAGAGAAATGGGTAGTTTCTTCACTTTCTTTTGGTACTTCCCCGGCCTTAATATCAGAGCTAAGTGTTGCTTTATCCCAGTTAAAATTTTCCATTCGGTACTTTGAATAGATTGGATTAACAAGATATTTCTGGGGTACTTTATAAAAATCAGGGTCGCCCAGATGGCTTGCCCTGTCGGCATATACTCTTCGCTCAGCCTCAACCATTACCTGAACGGTCGAGTCGGAGTTATGCCCCCATCTCCTGAGTGGATATTCCTCAACAGAATTCAAAAGTTGCAATAAAGCAATGCCACCGCTAGATGTTGGTGGCATAGTGATTACCTTATATTCTTTATAGTACCCAACAAGGGGTTCGCGCCATTGCGACTGATAATTCTTTAGATCCTCTTTGCTGATCAAACCACCACCACTTTTCATCTCAGCTTCAATATGATCAGCCACTTCACCTGCGTAAAATCCTTCGCGTCCCTTATCCCTGATCAGTTCAAGAGTTTTAGCAAGATCTTCCTGAACCCAAAGATCACCTTTTGCCCATTTTTCCTTAATAAAGTATGATTTACCCGGATTGTATTTTTTAATGCCTTCCTGCAACTCTGTAAACTCCTCTACCTGACTATCTGTAATAGGGAATCCCTTTCTGGCAAGATCCAATGCAGGCTGTACAACTTCTGCCCAGCTTAATTTACCGAACTTTTCATGAGCCTTAACCATACCATCAACACTTCCGGGTACACCTGCAGCAAGATGCCCATATAAACTCTTATCAGTAATGGCATTACCGGCTGAGTCGAGGTACATATCACGACTTGCCATTCCCGGGGCTTTTTCGCGAAAATCCAGTGTTGCCAGTTCTCCGCTTGCCGAACGGTAAACCATAAATCCTCCTCCACCTAAATTTCCGGCACCCGGATAAACCACCGCCAAAGCAAATTGTACTGCAACCGCTGCATCAACCGCATTTCCACCCTTTTTGAGAATATCCAAACCTACTTTCGACGAAGATGGATGGGCAGAAACTACCACTCCATTTTTATACTCACCGGAATTGTTTTTAGAGAGACTTCCGCCAAGACATCCTGAAAGCAGAATACCCAGGACAAATAGTAAACCTGTTCCCTTAATAAATCTCATTGTTGTGTTTCTATGAATTCTTATATATTTTTTCAACCTGATCTTTGTATTTCTGTAAGATAACTTTCCTTTTCAAACTTAATTTTGGAGTAAGTTCTCCCCCATCGATACTCCAGTCTTCTGTTAGCAATTCAAATTTTTTAACCTGCTCCCAATGTCCAAAATCTTTGTTAAAATGATCAACAACAGATTGTATTTTATCAATTACCCTTTGATCTTTGACCATATCTGCATTATTACTGAGTGGTATATTTGATCGGCTGCACCATGCAGCTAATGCCGGGAAATTAGGAAGAATCAAAGCCGCCGGGAAACGTTCATTCTCTCCAATTACTATCATTTGCTCGATATAAGGTGATTCCTTGAATTTATTTTCAAGTATTTGTGGTGCGATATATTTTCCACCGGCTGTTTTAAATATCTCTTTTTTACGGTCGGTTATTCTGAGGTATTGACCATCCACCAATTCCCCGATATCCCCGGTATGGAAGAAGCCATCCTTATCAATCACCTCATCGCTTAAATCGGGACGATTATAATAGCCCTTCATCACATTCGGACCTTTACATAATATTTCTCCATCTTCTGCGATTTTTATCTCTACATCACGGATAGCCTTACCTACTGTAGTAAATTTTGCTGCACCTGCATTAAGGCCGTTTACAGCAATCACTGGAGAAGTTTCTGTAAGACCATACCCTTCAAGAACCGGCATTCCCGCAGCCCAGAAAACCCGTGCAAGGCGTGACTGCAAAGCAGCACCACCCGAAACTACTGCCAGAATATTGCCACCAAGAGCATCTCGCCACTTATTGAAAATCAGCTTATTAGCTAATTTTAACTGAAATTCATACCAGGGTCCATTGGCTCCGTTCATTTCATACCTGAGTCCCAGGTTTAATGCCCAGAAGAACAATTGCTTTTTTACTCCTGTTAACTCAGAGCCTTTGGCTACAATTCTGTCGTATACTTTTTCGAGAAGGCGGGGAACTGTTGTAAAACCATGCGGTTTAACCTCAACGAGATCTGCAGCTATGGTTTCCATACTCTGGGCATAATATACCGATACCCCTAAGTAGAAGTACATGTAAAGCACCATCCGCTCAAAAATATGCGAGAGGGGAAGAAAACTTAGTGCTTTTTTAAATCCCGCAGGATACAAAACAGAAGAGGCGATCACATTACTTACCAGATTGCTATGCGTAAGCATGACTCCCTTTGGTGTTCCTGTTGTTCCGGAAGTATAAATTAAGGTCAGCAGATCTTCCGGGAGTATCCGGTCGCGGTAGACCTGAAGATTTACAGGTTCGGCCCGCTCTCCAATCTCTATCAATTCCTGCCAGTGAGGTACTCCTTCAATAGTATCAAAACTAAATATCTTAAATTCGAGATCCTCAGTTTTTCTGACATTGTTCAGTTTTTCATACAGTGCCGATTCAGAAACGAATACTATTTTTACATCTGCATCTCTGAGTATAAACTTGATATCGTTTTCGGCAAGTGTTGGATACATCGGCACCTGTGTTGCCCCGATCTGCATGATTCCGAAATCACAAATATTCCATTCAGGACGGTTGGCTGACATTATTGCAACCTTATTATCCTTTTTAATCCCTGAAGCAATTAATCCCTGACTTACTGAATTTACCTGAGCAACAAATTTTTCTGTAGAATATTTATTCCAAATACCATTCTGCTTTGCTGCCACCATATCATCTTTCCGGTGCTTTTCAAGCGAATGCTCTAAAAGATCAAAAACACGTGTAATTTCTGCCATAATTCAATTCTTTTAAACTG
>CAZGCG010000034.1:0-16058 GCA_964524205.1 uncultured Sphingobacterium sp.
TCCCTATACCTTTGATTTCCCGGAATATGCACAAGTACAGCCAGATAGTAGCAGGGACTCGAAACCATGCTGGCTTAATGTTAACTATCCGCAATTCAATGGACGGATCCATTTAAGTTATCAGCCGATCTCCTCTGCTGCTGAATTCAATCAGCTTACTGAGGATGCCAGGACTTTTGCATTTAAACATACTGTAAAGGCTACCGCAATAGATGAGGGAATCATCTCTTATCCCAAAGAAAAGGTTTATGGGATCTATTACTCCATTGATGGAAATACTGCATCTTCTGTTCAGTTTTTTCTTACAGACAGTACAAAAAATTATCTTCGGGGGGCTCTTTATTTCAATGAACAGCCAAGACTCGATTCAATACAGCCGGTTCTGGATTTTGTTAAAAAGGATATAGACCAGATGATTAAAACCTTTAAATGGAGAAACTGAACAGCTGATATTTTAGAAAATAAGTTAACCTGAGATCAATATAAAATCTTGTATGACTACCTAGGTTGAATATTTTCTTTTGTTTTAGAAAGCAAGGTCTGTGATTCTTCGGTTACAGCAGTCCCGTGTTCTGCCGTTTTTTTGCCTATAAATTCCTTTATAATATAAAAATCTGCACGGCAAAAATCTACAGCTGCCACGGGTTTATTTCAAATGGCAAATGGTCCTTTTTTCGGGCTGTCCTTCCCGATGAAATGCAGCTCCGGGTAAAATAAACCTTGCCGAAGGAGGTATCTTCCGGCTATTCTTAATTTGAAATGGAACGCGATTTCTTGCCGGAAATACTCCGTAGGAAAGGACTGAATAAGCCTATGAAACTCAGGTATTGATTTCCAAAATATAATTATTACGGCTCCAGAACCTTATGGGATCAATTATAACCGTATTTTTTACAATTCATTACACGGAAATCAGGTTAGTTTAAGCTGAAAATAGAAGATTAATGGAATCTAACCTGTAGTATTACCCTTAAGCTTTCTTCTTATTCTCAGTTTCCATAATATTGATACTCATCATCTGTTCCATAGTACGCTTCATTCCTTCCGGAGAACCGTCAAGGAAAATTACATTTCCTTTGCCATTCTCTGAGAAATGTTTGATTGCTTCAGTCCACATAGTGAACAGAATCACTGAAGTATCAAGATCGGCAGTTTGCATCTCCTTAGCCGCATGGGTCATACCCTTTGCTACTTCTTCTCTGAAAAGTGCGATACCCTGACCACGTAGCTGAGCGGCTTCACGTTCAGCGTTTGCTGCAATCTTGATCGCATTACCATCTGCTTCTGCAGCTTTGGTTTTTGTGATTAACAATGCCTGTCCTTCATTCTCTGCTGCTGCTTTCAGATTATTGGATGCTACCACCCGGCTCATTGATGTAAGAATCACTTCATCAAATGTAATATCGTTGATCTGCAGATCCTGAAGGTGATAACCCCAGCTTTCAAGTACGGTGTCTATCTGTTCTTTAACGTGATCTACAATATCCTTGCGAAGACCCAGAACCTCAGATTGTTTCTTGCTTGCAACAAATGAGCGTATCGTTCCCTCAATGGTACGTATAAGCGCCTGCATCAGATTCTGCTCATTAATGAACTTGAAAGCTACGTTCTTAATAGTTTCCTCATCAGGGTTATTCACCGAATAAAGTACCATAGCTTTAAAATATACATTAGCCTGATCTACTGTAACTGCCTGAAATTCAAGCTCTACTGATCGGTTTTGTATCGACACTCTGGAATGAATAACCTCAATCAATGGAATTTTAAGATTCAGACCCGGCTTAAGGAGCCTTCTGTATTTCCCGAATATGGTTACAACACCAATAGTTCCCTGTTTAACAGTTACAAAGGAACTGAACAGGATTACGATTGCAATAAATAAGAGAATATAGCTTGTATACATGGCAATAAAATTTATGGAAGATACGGAACAAATTTTGTTTTCTGGCCAGGATAAAATGATTATCAGTTAAGGCAAATGCAATGCGGCCCTTAAAATCAATCAGAAATATTACTGGCAGCTTTATTGTATGAATCTGATAAATAGAACAGATGAATTTAAAAAGAATTTTTGGGACAATATTAACTGTATTGGGAATAGTTGGCCTGATCTACGCTGCTATTGGCTTTGTACAAAGCTCAGAGGGATACAAATCGCTGATTGTATTTGCTGTATTAGGGATTGTGTTTTTTATTACCGGCATAGGATTGGTAAGAAGTACAACAGATCAGGCAAAATAAAAAAAGCACCGTACTGTTTACAGTACGGTGCTTTATATTTTTAGAATGACCTGGAGGTCATTGGGGAAATTAATCTCGGAGAGAGGCGAGTAATCGTCCGCCTTTGTAATAATATTTTCTCCAGTATGCTTCATCAAGATCACTGATCATAACACCCTTGCTGGTTGAGGCGTGCGCAAACTTATTATTACCCATGTAAACGCCCATATGAGTAATCGAGCGGCTACCGATCTTGAAAAATACCAGGTCACCTTCTTTTAACTCTGATTTGCTGATGGGGTTAACCATACTGAATATGTTTCTGGAATTATTTCCAATTAAAGTACTGAATACCTTGTTATAAAGCTCAAATGCAAAACCTGAACAATCAATTCCTTTTTTTGTACCGCCACCTAATCTGTAAGGAGTACCGATCCAGTCGTATACAAACTGATAAAGTTTAAGGTTTGAAGTGGCAGAAAGGGCTACACCCATGATTTGTGAGAAGTATTCGGAAGCAAGATTATCAGGATCTGCGATTTTCTCTAATGGTTTCTGATCTTTATCATTAGTTTGTGCCTGAACCGACACAAAAGAAATCACAAGTAGCAAAGCTAAAATTACTTTTTTCACCATCATTATTGATCTTTCGTTTATAAATAAACAACGCTAAGATGAACGTCTGTTTACAGATTATATTCTAAGAATGTTACAAAAATATAAAAAAATTGTACAACAGCAAGTCGCCAAAAGCAATTCAATAATTTTTTAGCTCAAATCCGGCATGAAAACGTGTAAACAAAACACTATGGTATTCTTTTTTTAGGAAGATATGGTTAGATTTGTCCTCCCTTGTAAAGGATTAATTTGTTTAACAGAAACGATTACGAATGAGTTCAATAGAAATTACGAAAGACACTTATCTTCAATGGTATGAGTCAATGCTCCTGATGCGCAAGTTTGAAGAAAAAGCCGGTCAACTTTACGGGCAGCAAAAAATAAGAGGATTTTGCCATTTGTATATAGGCCAGGAAGCGGTGATGGCAGGTACAATGTCGGTTATCCGCCCTGAGGATTCGCTTATCACTGCATATCGTGATCATGCACATGCACTTGCAAAGGGCATGAGTGCAAATGAGGTTATGGCTGAATTATATGGTAAGGCTACCGGATGTTCCAAGGGAAAGGGAGGTTCAATGCACATGTTCAGTAAGGAAAAGAAATTTTTTGGAGGTCATGGTATAGTTGGAGGTCAGATTCCGCTGGGTGCAGGCATTGCCTTTGCGGAACAATATAATGGTACTGATAATGTTTGTATCTGTTATATGGGCGATGGTGCTGTTCGTCAGGGAGCACTGAATGAAACTTTCAATATGGCTATGCTCTGGAAGCTGCCTGTAATCTTTGTTTGCGAGAATAATGGTTATGCTATGGGAACTTCAGTTTCGAGAACAACAAATATGGTTGATATATATAAAATCGGTTTAGGTTTTGATATGCCATGTGCACCTGTTGATGGTATGGATCCGGTTGCGGTTCATAATGCATTGGACGAAGCTGTTCAGAGAGCCCGCCGCGGTGATGGCCCTACATTTTTAGAGGCAAGAACTTATCGTTATAAAGGACATTCCATGTCTGACCCTGCTAAATACCGTACTAAGGAAGAAGTTGAGGGTTATAAAGCCAAAGACCCTATTGAAGTTGTTAGGGCAACTATTGAAGAGAAAAAATATGCTGATGAAGCATGGTTTGATTCAATAAATGAGAAAATTAAAGCCATTGTTGACGAATCAGTTAAATTTTCTGAAGAATCACCATGGCCTGATCCTTCTGAACTATACACAGATGTTTATATTCAATCTGATTATCCATACATCCGCGACTAAATTTAAATTCTAATATTCTAATCTGGAAATAAAATGGCTGAAGTAGTGAAAATGCCTAAGATGAGCGATACGATGACAGAGGGAGTTATCGCTAAATGGCATAAAAAAGTTGGTGATAAAGTTAGTTCAGGGGATTTGATTGCCGAAGTTGAAACAGACAAAGCAACCATGGACTTTGAGTCTTTCCAGGATGGAACCTTACTATACATTGGCGCCAAAGAAGGTGAAGCAGCAGCAGTGGATTCTGTTATAGCTATTCTTGGTGCCGAAGGTGAAGATTATCAGGCGCTTTTAAAAGAATCAGCAAGCCAGAATGAAACTGCTGAACCTGCTAAAGCTAAAGCACCTGAAGAAGCTGAGAAGGAAAGTATACCTGTAGTGGTTGATGCAGAACCAAAATCTTCGGGAAGCAGTGATGCTGATGCTGAAGCACTAGGTGCTACTATTATCAGGATGCCTTTATTGAGCGATACTATGACAGAAGGCGTTATCGCTGAATGGCATAAAAAAGTGGGTGATCAGGTAAAAAGTGATGATGCTCTCGCAGATGTTGAGACTGACAAAGCTACCATGGAGGTTACTGCCTATGCTGATGGTGTACTTTTATATGTTGGAGTTGAAAAAGGTCAGGCAGCTAAAGTAAATGATATTATTGCGATTGTTGGTAAGGAGGGTACAGATGTATCGGCATTACTAAAATCGGGTTCTAGACCAGCAGTAGCAGAATTAAAGGCTGAATCACAGCCTGCAAATGCAAAGCCGGAAGTTGAATCAAATGCAGTAGCTGAAACACAGCATGTTGAAAGTGATTCAACATCACGTTTAAAAGCATCCCCTTTGGCGCGCAAGATTGCAAAAGATAAGGGAATTGATATTTCCCAGGTTAAAGGCAGTGCTGAAGGTGGCAGGATCGTGAAAAAGGATATAGAAAGCTTTAAGCCTGCAGCACAGGCTCAGAGCCCGAAAGCAAGCCCAGCTCCAGCAGCAGCAGTTCCTGCAGAAGAAAGTGCACCAACAGCTATTCCTCAATTTACAGGTGAGGAGAAATATACTGAGAAACCGGTATCTCAGATGCGTAAAGTTATTGCGAAGCGTCTTTCTGAAAGTCTGTTCACTGCACCACATTTCTACCTGACCATGTCAATTGATATGGATAGTGCAATGCAGGCGCGTACCAAGATCAATGAATTTGCATCAGTAAAAATATCATTCAATGATATCGTGCTAAAGGCAGTTGCAGTTGCTTTAAAACAACATCCAAATGTTAATTCATCCTGGTTAGGGGATAAGATCCGTTATAATGAGCATGTAAATATTGGAGTCGCAGTAGCTGTTGAAGATGGTTTACTGGTACCTGTAGTTCGTTTCGCAGATGGAAAATCACTTTCCCATATTTCTGCTGAGGTGAAGGACTTTGCGCAACGTGCCAAGTCTAAGAAATTACAGCCTTCCGACTGGGAGGGATCAACTTTTACCATTTCTAATCTGGGAATGTTCGGTATTGATGAGTTTACGGCAATCATTAACCCCCCTGATGCTTGTATACTGGCAGTTGGCGGAATTCAGCAGGTTCCTGTAGTTAAAAATGGAGCAGTTGTTCCGGGTAATGTCATGAAGGTTACTTTAAGTTGTGATCATCGCGTTGTTGACGGAGCCACAGGATCAGCATTCCTGCAAACATTAAAAGCATTGCTTGAAGAGCCTGTAAGATTGTTAGTTTAAAGAAAATCCCTTATAAAAGGAAAAGGTCTTTTGGTATTATACCAAAAGACCTTTTTTATTCCGCATCATACCGCAATGACAAACAAATCATAATGTTATAGTCCTTAACATTATGGTGGAAGCCGGAATCAACGAAAACTTACCCCATTATTATTTTTATCGGCATATCCAAAAACCTTTTTTAGCAGTGGACTGCTCCTGAGACCAGAATTTTCTCGAATTTTTAATTCTTCCTGAGCTATTTCAAGAAATAATCCCTCCATTGCTTTTTGTGTTGCATAGGCAGAAAGATCGGTATTTACTTTACCCGCGAGTGGTATTTGATTGTAAGCAGTACTCAGGTCAGACCAGTATTTTGTTGCCTGTGTTTTATCCAGTGAACTTTGAATAACAGGATTAAATTTGGCTTCCAGAGCTTTACTGGTTACTCGTTGAAAATAGGTAGTTGCAGCATTTTTCTGATCGCTCAGCAAAATATTTGAAGCATCCTGAACACTCATTTCTTTTATTGCGGAGATAAAAATGGGTTTAGCTTCTTTGGCCGCAAGTTCCGCTGCCCGGTTCAGGCTCAGAATAAAGTCATCACAAGCTTTGTTCATGCCTATTCCACGGAGTGCTTTCTCAACTTTTCTTGCTTCAGGTGGGAAAAGTAGCTTTACTGCAGAATTTCCCAGAAATCCATTTTGAAGTGACAGCCGGTCAGTGCCTGCAGAAACCCCAATTTCAAGGGCTTCTTTTATTGCATCTCCAATTTCTATCTGACTCGGACTACCGGGTTTTATTGCATTAGCTGCTTCTTTTAAGACCTGAGGTATTTTGAACTGCGCAAATGAAGATGCAGAACTGGTTATAAAAACACAAAAGATTATTACTCTTAATTTCATAATTTGAATTTACCGAAATTAACGGTTCAGCTGGTATTAAATTATTGCCATCTGCCCCATTTAAATAATATACGTTATATCCTGAATATGAAGTTCTGCTTGCTTAACCCCTATTCCGGTCGGCATAAGCAAATACTTTTTGCAACAGAGGGCTTGTTCTCGCTGATAGTTTTGATCGTATTTTCAATTCTTCCTGTGCGATTTCAAAAAAGATTCCTGCAATTGCTTTTTCTGTGACATAAGCACTCAGGTCAGGGTTTACTTTTCCGACAAGCGGAATGCTGTTATAAGCAGTAATAGCATCAGTCCAGTATCGGGTAGCACCTACTTTACTTAAACTATTCTGTATAATGGGTTGAAATTTCTGCTGCAGTTGATCGGCAGTTAACCTTTGAAAATATAATGTAGCTGCATCCTGTTGACCGCTTAATAAAATATTGGAAGCATCGCTGAAAGTCATTCCTTTTATTGCTGAAATAAATATTGGCTTAGCTTCAATTGCAGCAGCTTCTGCAGCCCTGTTTACACTTAATATAACATTATCAGCTAGTTTATTCAAACCCACACTGCGTAGGGTACGCTCAACCTTTTGTGCTTCTTCCGGGAAAAGGATTTTTATAGCTGCATTGGCAAAAAAACCATCCGTTTGGGATAATCTTTCTGATCCTGCAGATGTTCCCAGTTCCAGTGCCTGCTTTAGCCCCAGTGAAATCTCGGTGGCACTAGGGTTTCCAAGTCCTGTTTGAGTAAGGATCTGACCTGCCTGATTTAAAGTATCACATGATGATAGCAGGAATACACCCGTTGATAAGGCAAATATTTTTAGAAATCTCATAATTTTGATTATTGCTGTTGAGTAAAGACGAATTGGTAACAAATTACAACAGGGTTCCCTGATCCTTGTTCCTTTTTATAAGTTAGCAAAACCCCTGCCAAATTCACAAATATTAATTATACTTGATCAGCTTATAAACCAGCAACCTTGAGATTTAAAAACAATTCATCCGGCAATACTGCAATCAGGGAGCTTGAACTGCTTGCTGAGTATCGCAGCACAGGAGATCTTGAACTGCTCGGCAAGCTTTATGAGCAGTATATGCCTCTGGTTTTCGGATTATGCCTTAAATACTTCCGGGATGAAGAACAGAGCAAAGATGCTGTGATGCAGATCTTTGAGGAATTAGTAAAAAAACTGAGGGTCCATGAAGTAACAAATTTCAAGGCCTGGCTTTATACCCTAAGCAGAAACCATTGCCTTATGGTACTCCGATCATCATCAAAGCACGAAATGCTAAGTATTGATGAGAATTTTATGGAAAATGAGGCTTTTGTGCATCTTAACCTTGAGGATGATACTGAAGAAAAGCTATCCATAATGGCGAAATGTATTGAAGATCTGCCATCAGAGCAGAAAGTAAGCATTAATCTGTTTTACATGGAGCAAAAATGTTATAAAGAAGTTGCAGATCAGACCGGCTTTGAACTGAATAAGGTTAAGAGCTATATACAGAATGGTAAACGAAATCTGAAAATTTGTATAGAGAAGAATAGTGAGCACTAATTATCCCGATAATTTGATGATCAGAGCTTACCTTGAAGGAAAGCTGGATCATGAAGAAATGCACAGGCTCGAGAAACAAGCCCTTACTGATCCTTTCCTTTGGGAGGCATTGGAAGGATATACTCATACCTCAAATCCCGGAACAGAACTGAGTATTTTGCAGAGACAATTGCATGAGCGAATTGTTCATTTGCAGGAAAATAAAAAGGTATTTGACTTTACCTGGCAGCGTTTAAGTGTGGCAGCATCAGCATCTGTATTATTTATTACTGCCGGAATCCTGTTCTGGATGAATGTTAACCGCTCGGGACCTCTTACAGAAAAGCAGGTTCAGGTTGCTCTCATCGATCGTGATTCGCTTAAAAATGAGATTCAGGGTGCCCATAGCCGTCCGGTTATCAGGGAGAAGGAATATCCCGTTTCATCAGATGAGACAAGAATTGCTGCCTACAAATCACCTTCGGGAGCAAATAATGAGTCCGAATTGAATTCTTCCCCTTCCTCATCAGGTACTGAGATTGCTTCAGGTGGTACAAGTATTGCAGCCACTAAACTCCGCATTCAGGAGCAGGGATCTGTCAGCAGCTCTCTGGCTTCATCTGAAGGTATCAATGCTCCTGAACAGGCAGTTCAACCTGTTCCGGGATGGGATATCTATCGTAAATACCTGGAGGATAACATACGTAAACCTGCAAATGATCCTAATATCAGCGGCTCGGTACTTTTATCCTTTGAGATTGACGGAAATGGAAAACCTGTAAACTTGCATATTCTGAAAGGATTGACAGAAGCCTGTGATGCGGAAGCCATTCGTCTGATCAAGGAAGGGCCTGCCTGGAAAACCCGGCTTGGAAGTAAGATCAATACCGGCAGGATTGAAATCCGCTTTTGACCTCGAAGATCATAAAGAATCCATTACGCCTTAATTGTATATATTTGATTTTAACCCTGTTTTGTTATATATAATTCAAAAAAATGAACAGATTAAGTTACCTTATTATTTTAATGCTATTTATCATTTCTGGCTGTAATGAGCCCGATGCCGGCAAAATTGTAGATAAAAGTATTGCCTTTTATAATATGGATAAGTTGGCTAATGCGACTCTCGAATTTAAATTCAGGGCAGCAAATTTTAAAGTTATGCAGAATGGCGGGCAGTTTAAGTATGAACGGTTTTTTAGTGATTCTACAGGTAATGTTCATGATGTATTAAGTAATGAAGGTTTTAAACGTATACTCGACGGCAAAGAGTTACAGCTTGATCAGAAAGAATCAGACAAATATCGACAGTCGCTTAATGCTGTTGTTTATTTTCTATACTTGCCTCTAAAATTAAATGATGCCTCTGTAGTGAAAAAATATATAGGTAAAAGTCAGATCAAGGGTAAAACCTATCATAAGATTGAGATTTCGTTCGAAAAGTCAAAAGAAGCAGGGGATCATAGCGATGTATTTTATTATTGGTTCGATACCGAGGATTACAGCATGGATCATTTTGCTTATAGTTCCGGAGGCAATCGTTTCAGAGAGGTACTCAGAACTCAGGAAGTGGGTGGGGTGATTTTTCAGGATTATGTTAATTACCATATGCCACTTGATGACTCAGTTACTACCGTTGATAAGTATGATAGCTTATATGAAGCGGGAAGACTACGAGTGTTATCACAGATCGAGCTCAAGGATATTGTCCTGAAGTAAGTCTTTTGCTTTTACAGGATTAATACAATCCCAGGCATTTAAAGAAATAAACTGAGCAGAAAGTAAAGTGTTGCTGCCAGGGCTGCTGATACTGGTATAGTCAGTATCCATGCCCATAAAAGGCTTATAGTAACTCCCCAGCGTACCGCCGATACACGTTTACTTAATCCAACTCCGATAATTGCACCGGTAATGGTATGTGTTGTTGAAACCGGTATTTTAAAGTGTTCAGTCATGAATAAAGTAATTGCTCCTGCAGTTTCTGCGGCAACACCTTCTAAAGGAGTAACTTTAGTGATCTTGGTACCCATGGTTTTTACAATCTTCCATCCACCGCTCATTGTACCCGCTGCTATTGCTGTATAACAGGCAATAGGGATCCACTCGGGAATGTGATTGATCTTAACCTTGCCATTCAAAACAGTATAATCAACATGTAACCATGCAGTCATCGTGTCAACACTAAGATTAGCATCTTTAAGATACACAATGATTGCTGCTGCGATAATACCCATTACTTTCTGGGCATCATTACCTCCGTGACCGAGACTAAACAAAGCTGAAGATACCAGCTGGAGTTTTTTGAACCACCATTCAGCCCTTGAGGGATTGGCATAACGGCAGATATTGACAATGATCACAGTAATAAAATACGCCATGACCATACCAATAATTGGAGCCAGAACAATAAAAGAAGCAACTTTGCCGATAACACCAAGGTTAACTACATCTAAACCGCCATGAGCTACTGCAGCACCCGCAAATCCACCGATCAGAGTATGTGATGAACTGGAAGGAATTCCAAACCACCAGGTTAATAAATTCCAGCAGATTGCTGCCAGAACACCTGCCAGAATAACCACAAGGTTTATATTCATTGTATCAGCAGTCTTGGCTACCGTATCAGCCACATTTAAATGGAATATCCAGTAAGCAAGGAAGTTGAAAAAGGCCGCCCAAACCACTGCCTGAAAAGGAGTTAAAACTTTCGTAGAGACAACGGTTGCAATAGAATTCGCAGCATCATGAAAGCCATTGATATAATCAAATACCAATGCTAAAACAATGATTACAATTAATAGTGTAAAACCCATATGGCTGGTGTAATATCTTTAATGATGGAATTAAGCGTTTTTCACCAGGATAGATTCCAGTACATTTGCTGCATCCTCACACATATCAGTAGCGGTCTCAAGTCCGGATAGTACTTCTTTATATTTGATCAGGTTTACGGCATCTTTTTCATTATCGAAAAGCTCGCCAACTGCTTTGTCAAAGACATAATCAGCCTGATTTTCTATACTGTTAATTCGAACGCAGCAATCTGCGATTAAACGAATATTTTTCAGATCGCGTAATTCGTGAATAGCTTTATGAAGATCCTGACAAGCCTGTAAGATCAGGCTGGCGAGGTCTTTTATAGGGGGAGTAATAATGGTAACATTATAAAGATCCATACGACTGGCAGAGCCATGAATATAATCGGCAATATCATCGATTGCACTAGCAAGTCTGTGAATATCTTCGCGGTCGAATGGAGTGATGAAATTCTTACTTAGCTCCAGATGGATTTGATGAGTAATCTCATCTCCGGTATGTTCAAGATCCTCAATGTCTTTGAATAATTTCTTACGAAGTGTAAGATCTTCAGTGTTAACTGCTTCTACAAGCTTTTCGCCTAACTGGATTAGGTTTGCACTATCTTTTTCGAAAAGAGGGAAAAACTTCTTGTCTTTAGGGATAAAGTACTGGAAAATACTGTTCAGTGACATCGGATTGGATTTTAAGATAATGCAAATCTACAAACCCAATGTTAAGTTAATGTTAACAAACAAATCCGATTTATTTATCCCTCTGAAGCGTAAATCCGAACGTTGAGCCGATGTTTTCAGTACTTCTTACCGTGATGGTTTGCTGGTGTGCTTCAATAATGTGTTTCACAATTGCCAGGCCTAAACCGGAGCCTCCAATTTGTCTGGAACGGCTTTTATCAGTACGGTAGAATCGTTCAAATAGTCTTGGAAGATATTTTTCTTCAATTCCGATACCATCATCGGTAATCTCAACCAAAATCTGGTCATGAAGTTCAAAGGTTTTGATTGAAGTACTTCCACCGCTCTTACCATATTTAAAGGAATTATCGATCAGGTTTACCAAAACCTGTCTAATCTTTTCCCGGTCGGCATATACCCAGGTCGGGCTATGATATTTTTCTTTAAAATGGAGAGTGATATTATATTTTTTTGCTTTTAATTCCAGAGAATCAATTACCTCGTGTATCAGATCGGTTAAATTAAACCGATCGTAATTCACAGGAATTTCCCCACTTTCCAGTTTTGAAATAGCATCCAGATCTTTAATGAAAAATGCGAGGCGGTCGACATTTCTGGAAGCTTTTTCAAGAAACTGTTTTGATATTTCAGGATCATCAATATCCCCTTCCTGCAAAGCTTCAATATAGCCCTGAATTGCAAAAAGCGGGGTTTTCAATTCGTGGGAAATATTGGATAAGAATTCTCTTCTGAACTTTTCCTGGTCTTTTAGCTGATCGATCTCTGATTTTTTATCCCTAGCCCATTCCTTAACTTCAAGTTCAACATCATTGATTGGATCAGCGCTAACATATTCTCCCAATGCATCTTTCAGATCTTTCCCAAGTTTAAGGTTGTGAATCAGCTTATAAATCAGCTTGATCTTACTGTAAACAAATCTTTCGATCAGGTAATAGAAAACCAGATAGCTGGTTATCAGGGAAACAGAAAAGGTGATGAAGAAGTCGACAAGATTTTGCTGAAAATAAAAGTTGATTATCGATAGTGATAATGCAACTGCCAAGGCATTGATAAATACGAGTACCCACAATTTCATAATGCAAGTTAATATATTAACGCTTTGCCATGTGTTTTTTTCACCAAAATTTGTGTCATTAGCGGAAGTTTTCCAAGAGTTGAAACGGTGAGGTCAGAAATAAAGGTGTTTCCAAATAACTTCTGAATCAGCCGGCCACTTTTAAGTCTGAGAGCAAATTGTTTTTCCCACTGAAGCTTATATTCATTTTCCATGGCAAATCTGTTCAGAATGGAGTCCTTTTTTGCGAAACGAATGATGGTATCTGCAAGAATTTTTGCCGAATGAATAGCGATTGCCATTCCATTCCCGCATAGCGGAGTAATCATTCCGGCTGAATCACCGCAAAAGAGTAAATTATTTTCTACCAGGGTTTTCTTTTCAAAGGAAATTTCATTGATCACTTCAGGGCTTTCGAATAAAAATTCTGAGTTTTTAAACAGGCTTCGCAAATAAGGGTTTTTAAACAGTACCGCTTCTTCCATCTCGGCAATACCCGAATATTTTTTAAGATTTGCTGTTTCTGAGAGGTAACACAGACAGAATTTGTCGTCTTCGATCTTACTTACCCCGCAATAACCTCCCTGAAAATTATCAAGACGTACTAAGTTCCCGGGAAGATCAGTTTTGATATGATATTTTACACCCAGATATGGACTCCGTCTGTAAAAAAAACTGCGATTCAATTTTTGATCAAGATTAGATCTTTTACCATAGGCTGCAATAGCGATAGGCGTCTCATAAACCGTGTTCCCCGGAGTGGTGATCTGGAATTTACCTTCTTTAAAAAATATATTATCTACCTTTTCGAAAATGAATTCCACACCAAGTCTTCTTGCTTGTTCGTACATCAAATGATCGAGCTTGTAACGGCTTAAGCCAAATCCACCCATTGGCAGATCTGCCTGCAAAATTTTACCCGAAACAGATGTGATAGCCAAACGGTTTATACAGGAGTG
Organism: uncultured Sphingobacterium sp.; assembly: GCA_964524205.1. GTDB lineage: Bacteria > Bacteroidota > Bacteroidia > Sphingobacteriales > Sphingobacteriaceae > Daejeonella. The sequence goes on from CAZGCG010000034.1 coordinate 13,778, forward strand.
AGCGGATTCGGAGATCCCGATATTTAATGATTCCAAAAAGGGGAAGACCTCATTGGAAATATATTCGCCGCAAACCCGGTGGAATGGATATTTTTTCTTCTCAAATACGCTTACCTGATATCCATTCCGTTGAAGAAGAATAGCACTGGTCAATCCTGCGAGGCCGCCACCGATTATCAGTATATCATTCATCCTCAGTTTTCAAATCAGATACTTCTTCTCTCCTTAATTTTTCCTGTTTCAATGCATATTTGCCATCTGAATGCCCATATCCATTTGATTGAAAAAGTTTTAAAACCTCCTTTTTTCAATAGCTTCTCAAGCTCTTCCCGTTTGAAGCTGCGGAGTACGGAAAGTTTGGAATCATGCTTAACCATCTCAGATTTCGAAAAAACTGAGGTTAAAACACCAATGGAATGGTAGGCAAACCAATGCCGGTGCAGATCATTGATTACTACATATTCAGAAGCACAATCAGCCATTTTTTGAATCAGTCTTATCCAGTTTTCGTCGGCAAAGTGATGTGTAAAAAGACTTGAAATTACAATATCAAATTGATTGTTAATGAGTTGTTCACTCATTACGTCGGTTAGAATATAGGAGATCTCCGGAAAATCTCCGGATTTTTCCCTTGCATATTCGATAGCCGATTCTGTAGCATCAACTCCAACAAAACGGATTTTCAGATTTTGCTGACGCGCCCATTTTGCAATAACCCTCAATGAATCTCCGCCGCCACAACCCCAGTCACTGATGATCATTCCATCCTTTAGGCCTATCTTTTGGAAAGCATCAAAAAACACATTATACCCACCCAGGAGTTTGTTTACTACTTCAAGCTCATCCATAATCGGGTCGATAATCTCATGTCCCAATGAGAAATCATCCATCATTTCTTCTTCTGAACTTCTGCGACTAAAGTCAGGCATTTCCGCTTCTTTTTAAGATCATAGATTCAACTGTTAAACCAGGTCCGAAAGCAAAGCCAAGAATGTTTTCACCATCAATTCCTTCCGGATCATCCATCAGTTTTTTGAGAACAAATAATATTGTGGCAGAGGACATATTTCCATAGTCCCTTAATGTTTCATAGGCAAAGCAATTTGCAATAGTAGAAAAACCAAGCGCATTCTCAGCGGCCTCAAGAATTTTTCTTCCTCCGGGATGTACGGCAAAACGACTGATATCTTTGAATTTCAAGCCTGCTTTATTAAGAAGTTTATTTGAAATGGATTGAATATGTTTCAGAATCATCCGGGATACTTTTGAGGTTAATTTCATTTCAAAGCCTGCATCCCCAATATACCAGCCCATTTCGTTTTTGGCCTCATTCAAAAATTCAGAATAAAATGTATCAAGCAAAAGATGCTTATTTCGAGTCTTAGTTTCAGCGCTGTTTTCTACAATAACCGCAGCGGCACCATCCGAAAAGAGCGAATTGGCAACCCAGTTATCCAGGGTGTTTTCCTTTTGGAAGTGAAGTGTACAGAGTTCAACAGAAACAATCAGAACTTTTGCTATAGGATCGGCGCGGCAGATATAATCAGCAACTTTAAGTGCATTTAAGCTGCCGTAACAGCCCATGAAATTAATACAGGTTCGCTCAATATTGGGGTTCAAACCTAGTTTTTCAACCAGTTCGATATCAACTCCGGGGGCGTGCATGCCTGTGCAGCTTACAGTTATCAGGTGAGTGATCGAAGGAGTGAGAATCTCAGAATGATTGGATATACAAACATTAACAGCTTCTGTTGCGAGGTCTGCGGCAGTATCCTGATATAGGCTTAACCGCTCACGGGTTCCGGGAAAAGGCTCAAAGTCAGCAGTCTTCCCAAAGAATGTATTATTATTACTTTCCTTTTCTCCGAAATCCGGAATCACCGAGTAGCGATGTTCAATTCCTGAATGATCATAAATTCGTTTTAAGCGGGAAGCATTAGTATCATTTAGTCTGAATGCCTTGACCATGAAATGATAGATATCATTCTGTGGGATCCGGTATTTTGGGTTGGCGGTACCAATCGCGCTAATGCAACTGCTCATATGAGTAAATTACTAAATATTTATGTTTTTGGTTTTAATAACAATATATAAGCCAGAATTGATTCTATATTTTTTATTGAACCCATATATAGCTTTAAGGGCTGATTGCATTATAAAATGTTAATTTAGTAAATGAATCTTTTAAAAAGTTTCTTTCCAAGTGTATCCACTTTATTGCATTTGCGCTTATTGTTTTCAGTCTTTCTGCTGCCTGTGTTTCTTTTTGCACTATCTCAGG
>CAZGCG010000035.1:0-15834 GCA_964524205.1 uncultured Sphingobacterium sp.
AAAAATTGATAAAGAACAAGGGACTTGATGTTGAGATGAGAGCTCAGCGGACAGGTTGTTTTGATATTTGTGAACAAGGACCAACTGTTGCAATTTATCCTGAAGGAGTGTTCTACGGTAAAGTACAGCTAAGCGATGTTGAGGAGATCGTTTTCGAACACCTGGAAAATGACAGAATCGTTAGCAGGTTGTTGATCCCGGATTAAATTCCGTATGACAGTCGTCATTCCTGGATGACTTTCCTTGTTCCTACTTGTCATTATGGTCCTTCCGAATTAATCTGGGTTTGACCCGGACCAGCCCTATCAACTACTTATATAACTCTGCAATTGCTCAATTGTTTGTTTCTGGTCATTGATAACAAATTTCACCAGATCCCCGATAGAAATCATTCCTGAAACTTTTCCGTTATCGACTATTGGTAAATGGCGAATGTGTTTATCCGTCATTATCTGCATACAATGATCGATACTTGAGTTCAGGTTGATAACTTCCAGACTTGCAGTCATAACCTCTTTAATTTTAGTTTCTTTTGAAGATTTCCCTTGTAAAATGATCTTCCGGGCATAATCCCGTTCTGTAAAAATCCCTTTCAATTCAGGGCCCTCCATCACCAGCAAGGCACTGATATTCTTATCCATCATAATTTTAAGAGCATCCAAAACGGAGGTGTCCGGGTCAACAGAGTAAATTGCCTGGGATTTATACTGGAGAATATTCCTTACTGTTTTCATATTCAGATGGTTTAGCTATTAAATATAATAAAAATATTAAATGGATAAGATTTAGAAATTTAAAAAGTTAAACCAGCTTATGCCTGATTTTTTTAATTCAGGACAGATTGATTACCTGAATTTAATTGCCTGAATTGCTAAATCCTTATTTTTCTGCCAAAATTCTGCACCTATTTAAAATCTTACATGAAAATGATTAATAAAGTCAATCTTATGACCGTAATTTGCCTCAACATTCAAATTTTCATTAATATTAATGCGTGAAGGTATTCCGGGGGAGCCTTAAATAGATATGAGCGGTAAAACCATTTTAGTTTGGTTTAGAAAAGATTTACGGATTCACGATAACGAGATTTTAGCTGAGGCGGTTCGAAAAGGTGACAGAATTATTCCTGTATATTGTTTTGATCCCCGTCAATTTGAAATGACCTCATTCCAGACCAGGAAAACCGGTCTGATACGCACACGTTTTTTACTGGAAAGTGTAGCTGATTTACGCGACTCTTTTAAGAAGGCGGGAGGCGATCTGATCATTAAGTTTGGTAAACCTGAAATTATCCTTCCTGAGCTTGTTGCAAAATACCATGTCAATGAAGTATATCATCACCGTGAAGTAGCGTCTGAAGAGACCCGGGTCTCAGCGGATGTTGAGAATGCACTCTGGAAGCTGAAAATTAATCTGAAGCATTTCATCGGTCATACACTGTATCATAAGGAAGACCTTCCCTTTCCGATCAATAGTATCCCTGATGTCTTTACCAGTTTCCGTAAGAAAGTTGAACGTGACGGCTCAGTAAGGCCTTGTCACGAGACTCCGGGCAATATGAATTTTCCGGAGAACCTGGAAAGCAGCAAAATACCTGATCTCTGTGATTTTGGATTTGATGAATATGAACCTGAAGACCCACGATCTGTGATGAAATTCTATGGTGGAGAGACAGAGGCTTTGAAGCGTATGCAGGATTATTTCTGGGACACTAACGCTGTTCAGAATTATAAGCAAACCCGTAATGGTCTCTTAGGATCTGATTATTCATCCAAGTTTTCTGCCTGGATTGCATTGGGATGCCATTCACCAAGGGAAGTTTACTGGGAGATCAAAAAATATGATCAGGCCTATGGTTCTGGTGATTCAACCTATAGCCTATATCTGGAATTATTATGGAGGGATTATTTCCGTTTTATGTTTAAAAAATACGGGAATAAATTTTTTCAGAAAATAGGATTTAAGGGAGTCGCTCCCGAAGAAAGCGAAAACCAGCAGGAGCTTTTCGAACTCTGGAAAAATGCAGAAACTGGCATTCCTTTTATTGACGCCAATATGAAGGAATTGAATGCAACCGGCTTCATGAGTAACAGAGGCCGTCAGAATGTAGCCAGCTTTTTGGTAAAGGATCTGAAGGTTAACTGGATGTGGGGAGCTTCTTATTTTGAAGAAAAACTGATTGATTATTGTCCGGCGAATAATTGGGGAAACTGGGCATATATTGCCGGCGTGGGAAATGATCCCAGGGAATATCGTTATTTCAATGTGTTAAAACAGGCGATGGAGTATGATCCTCAAGGCGAATACGTAAGGTTATGGATTCCTGAACTATCAAAAGTACCCGGGTCGGCTGTTCATCAGCCATGGAACCTCTCGCAAACCGAAAGGTCTGAATATCAATTGGTAAACTATCTAACAGCCCCTCCATATACACCTGAATTAGTCTTTGTGAAAAAATAATTCAACAGAAATGTTAATTAATGGCTTTTAAAGCATATTTAAGCAGTATTCATGAACATTTTTTTCTTAATTTTCCGGCGTGGAAATTATGTGATTCCCTGTATGCCCTTAATTTCAAATTAGCGTACACTTTTACACGATTCCATGCTTAAAATCTTATTTTTGTGTCGCAAACACTTTGTTTTTAAATGAAACCTGCATAAGCTTAACCCTCACCTAATAAAATGAACTTTAGCTCATGCAATCCCGCACATGCGTGAATTGAAAAACTATAATATACTAATGAAAAATTTATCATACCTCAACAACGCGAATTCTGCTTACATCGATTCTCTCTATCAGTTATACAAAGAAGACCCGGCTTCGGTTGAGTTTGGCTGGCAGAAATTCTTTGAAGGATTCGATTTTGGTCGCGGTTCTGAAGCAGGGGTAGTTAGCGCTGAAACTCCTGATCATTTTTTAAAGGAGATAAAAGTACTAAATCTCATAAACGGCTACAGACAACGCGGACACCTGTTTACTAAAACTAATCCTGTTCAGGAGCGCAGGTCTTATTTCCCGGGTAAAGAACTTTCAACCTTTGGTTTAGATAATGGGGATCTTGAAACTGTATTTAATGCAGGTGTTGAAGTAGGTATCGGTCCTGCCAAATTAAAGGATATTCTGGCCCTTGTTGAGCAAACCTATTGTCAATCAATAGGGGTTGAATATAAATATGTCAGAAATCCCGAAAAACTTAAATGGTTTGAGCAAAGAATGGAATCTGAGCGTAATACGCCAAATTTCAGTATTGAAACCAAGAAAGGAATTCTCAAAAAGCTGAATGAAGCTGTCGTTTTTGAGAATTTTCTCGGAACCAAATTCTTAGGTCAGAAACGATTTTCACTTGAAGGGGCAGAAACAGTAATTCCGGCTTTGGATTTTGTTATTGGTAAAGGTGCTGATCTCGGCATAGATGAGTTCGTGATTGGGATGGCTCACCGCGGTCGTTTGAACGTTCTTGCCAATATCATGCAGAAAACCTATAAGGATATATTTTCTGAGTTTGAAGGTAAGGGTTTTGATGCCAACACACCCTATGGAGGTGATGTAAAGTATCATCTGGGTTATTCAACTGATGTTGAAACCGGATCAGGTAAAAAAGTCCACCTAAGCTTATGTCCTAATCCATCACACCTTGAAACTGTGGATTCTGTTGTGCAGGGAATGGTTCGTTCCAAGATTGATTTCAAATATGGCGGAGACTATAAGCGTATTGCCCCAATTCTGATTCATGGTGATGCATCACTTGCCGGTCAGGGAATAACCTATGAAGTCCTGCAGATGGCGAAACTGGATGGTTATAAAACAGGTGGAAGTATTCACCTTGTTATTAATAATCAGGTAGGTTTTACAACAAACTTCAAGGATGCAAGGTCTTCGACCTATTGTACAGATCTGGCTAAGGTTACATTATCTCCTGTATTTCATGTGAATGGGGACGATGTGGAAGCCATTGTATATGCAATCAATATGGCAGTAGAGTACCGCCAGAAATACCATAATGATGTATTTATAGATATTTTATGTTATCGCCGGTACGGTCATAACGAGGCTGACGAACCTAAATTCACTCAGCCGCTTTTATACAAAGCGATAGAGAAGCATCCTAATCCAAGAGAGATTTACAATCAAAAATTATTGGATCAGGGTACTGTAGATGCAAACCTGGCAAAGGAAATGGAAAAAAACTTCCGTGCTTTACTCCAGGACAGATTGAATGAAGCAAAAGAAGATCAGAGCTATTCGGCTGTACATCAGATATTTGGCGGGTCATGGACAGGGCTTCGTCTGGCAAAACCGGGTGCCTTAGCCGAGCCGGTAAACACAAAAGTTCCTGCTAAGAATATCCTTTCCATCGCAAAAGAAATAAGCACTCTGCCTGGAGATAAGAAGTTTTTCAAGAAAATTGAAAAGCTTTTCGAAGAGCGCAAAAAGATGTCGGAAACCAAAGTGTTCGATTGGGCTATGGGTGAATTGATTGCCTATGGAACACTCCTTCAGGAAGGTTTCAGAGTACGTGTGAGCGGACAGGATGTAGAGCGAGGCACTTTCTCCCACAGACATGCTGTCATCACACTTGAAGATTCTGCTGAAGAATATATCCCATTAGCGATGCTTGATAATGGAGCTGCCAAGTTCGAAATATATAATTCACACTTATCTGAGTATGGAGTTTTAGGTTTTGAATATGGTTATGCATTGGCAAATCCAATGGCACTGACAATATGGGAAGCACAATTTGGGGATTTCGTGAATGGAGCGCAGATTGTAATCGATCAATTTATAACCAGTGCTGAAACAAAATGGCAGCGCTCAAATGGTCTGGTCATGCTTCTTCCGCACGGATTTGAGGGACAAGGACCTGAACATTCTTCGGGAAGAATTGAGCGTTTCCTGGAAGCCTGCGCCGATGAGAATATACAGGTTGCTAATTGTACCACACCTGCAAACTTCTTCCATGTTTTGCGCAGGCAATTAAAGCGCGATTTCCGCAAGCCTTTGGTCGTATTTACACCGAAGAGCCTGCTGAGAAGTGCACAATGTGTAAGTAAGCTTGAAGAATTTACTGATGGAGGCTTCCGTGAGCTGATTGATGATACTTATGTAAAGGCTGCTGATGTAAAACGGGTATTGTTCTGTAGCGGAAAGATTTATTACGATCTTCTTGAAAAGCAGCAGACAGATAAAATTAAAGATACTGCGATTGTTCGTCTGGAGCAATTGTATCCTTTACCTTATGATCAGATTGAAGCGGTCAGAATAAAATACAAGAATGCTGAGGAGCATGTTTGGGTACAGGAAGAACCTGAGAATATGGGTCCATGGCCATATATTTCCAGAAAATTCCGTAAGTCATCAATTAATTTTGACTTAGTGTCACGTAACGAGAGCAGCAGTACCGCAACAGGTTATGCCAAGCAGCATATTGCTCAACAATTATTTATTATTGCCAAAGCATTTGAAGCGAAAGCTGCAGGTTTTGAGGTGAAAAAACGGGTAGAAAAAACAGCAAAGAAAGTTGTTGATATTGACTAATAGTATTAAGAAAAACCATTATGAGTTTAGTGATCAAAGTTCCGCCAGTCGGCGAATCTATTTCCGAAGTTACATTGTCCCAGTGGATCAAAAAAGACGGCGATTATGTTGAAATGGACGAAATCATTGCGGAGTTGGAATCTGATAAAGCAACATTTGAACTTACTGCAGAAAAGGCCGGAACTTTAAAAACCATTGCAAAAGAGGGTGATACCCTTGAGATTGGAGCACCTGTATGCAGTATTGAAGAAGGTGGAAGTCCGGCTGCCGGTAAACCTGCCGCAGAAGCAGCACCTAAAGCCGAAGCTCAAAGTCCGGCAATGAAGGTTGAAGATGCAAAAGCTAGTACTTACGCTTCAGGCGCTCCATCACCTTCAGCTGCTAAGATTTTAGCTGAGAAAGGAATTGACCCTGCTAATGTAAGTGGAAGTGGAGTTGGAGGAAGATTAACCAAAGAAGATGCTCTGAATGCCACAGCATCTGCTAAAGCTGAAAGCTCTCCTGCAAAACCTGCCACAACCGCTCCTGCAGCAAAGGCCGCCGCAGGTTCAAGAAACGAAAGACGTGAAAAAATGTCTTCATTGCGCAAGACAGTTGCCAAGAGATTGGTAACAGTTAAGAATGAAACAGCAATGCTGACTACTTTTAATGAAGTAGATATGCAGCCAATCATGGAATTGCGTGCCAAATACAAAGATAAATTTAAAGAGAAACATGGTGTTGGTTTAGGCTTTATGTCTTTCTTTACCAAGGCTGTTTGTGAAGCATTGAAAGATTTCCCATCTGTTAATGCCCGCATTGAAGGAGAAGAAATTGTATTCAATGATTTTGCGGATATCTCTATAGCGGTTTCTGCACCAAAGGGATTGGTAGTTCCGGTAATCCGAAATGCTGAGTCGAAGTCGCTTGCCGAGATTGAAGCAACAGTAGTGGAATTAGCCGTTAAGGCCCGCGACAGTAAATTAACTATTGAAGAGATGACCGGTGGAACATTTACTATCACCAATGGTGGTGTATTTGGCTCAATGATGTCGACTCCAATCATAAATGCACCTCAGTCTGCAATTCTGGGTATGCATAATATTGTCGAAAGACCAGTGGCCCTGAATGGACAGGTAGTGATCAGACCGATTATGTACGTTGCTTTATCCTACGATCATCGGATTATTGACGGACGCGAGTCGGTTGGATTCCTGGTACGGGTTAAGCAATTGCTGGAAGATCCGGCTAGGTTGTTACTAGGAGTTTAAGTTATAGGTTATAAGTTGTAAGTTATAAGTAAAAAGGGTACTTCATGTAAAATGTAGTACCCTTTTTAATGTTAAAAATATCGTGTTCGCGGCTGTATTTACAAGCCTTTTGAAATGTTGCCGGAACCGCTTTTTGTACTATTTACAGCAGCATTACCACTGTATCTGATATCTCCCGAGCCACTCACCACTGCATCCAGTTGCTTATCAGCAATAATTGAAACATCGCCTGAACCGCTTACTTTTGCATTGGCAATAGAGGTTTTTAAATTGTGGCCATCAAAATCACCCGATCCGGCAATGGCGATCTTCGCATTTTTTGCATACCCCTTTGCACTGATTTCGCCTGAACCACTGATTACAGCACTGTAATTTTCAACCTCCATAGTAACTTTTATACTTCCTGAACCGCTGATGGTATTGCTGAGATTCGCTGACTTTACTTTACCATTCACCTCTACATTTCCTGAACCGCTAAGCACAAGGTTATTGAGGCTTTTAGCCTGAATATAGATATTAACCTTCCCGGTATTATTCCAGCTGCGGGTGTTCATTTGCTTTTTGTTGCGAATCTTTAAAACTCCATCCTCTACCTTGGTTTCTATTTCATTAATCGCAGTGGCATCGCCCTCTAATCGTAAACTTTCGGTATTACCCATTGTGATGTAAACATTGTGTCTTCCTGAAATAGTAATTCCGGAGAATCCCGATACCTGACGTTCATCGTCTGTCCTGATTATTTTATTCTCTGCAACAGTGCCTTTTGTGTTTGCTACTGTGAATCCTGATCCTCCAGCAATGAATAATGCCAGGGTAATAAGTTTTTTGAGGTGTTTCATCTTAATTATTTTTTATGGTTTTGAAGGAACGATATTCCAATCCTTTAATTTTGTATTTATTAAGATGAGACGCTTGTTTAGAAATAAAGTTGCATGGGTATAAATTTATTTTCCGGTTTTATTCCGATTGGCTTATACCCGCGTCTATTTGCTTAAGCCGGATGTAGAAATTCAGGGTGTCCGGACTAAAGGCAGTGTTCATTTTTATCTTTTTCCATTCAGTTTCAGGTTTGATCCATTCCATTTTACTGCCTCGTTTTATTCTTATTGGCATATCAAAATCTGTTACATCTGCCTGCCAGCGATATGAAACCTGATTTCCTGCCTGTTTGTACTCAAGGACAGGAATTTGGGAATAACGCAGATACTGATCAAAGATCTTGGTCAGATTCTTTCCTGTGACCTTGTTTATATAATTTACAATTTCCTCTGCAGTAGTTGTTTTAAGTCCGAATTCCTTATTTATCCCCCTCAATAAATCGCGCCATTTCTTATCATCATCCAGCAATATTCTGGTCATGTGAATCAGGTTGGCTCCTTTATAATACATGTCACCTGATCCTTCCTGATTGACATTGTAGGTGCCAATGATAGGTTTGTTATTCATGATATTCGACCTGATACCGGCAATGTACTTTGCACCGGCAGCTTTTCCGTCTCTGCTTTCAACAAACAAGGCTTCCGAATACATGGTAAAGGCCTCATGGATCCACATGTCGGCAATATCCTTAGCAGTAATATTATTTCCGAACCATTCATGTCCGGTCTCATGTATGATTATATAATCCCATTTTAAGCCAAGTCCGGTACCCGAAAGATCCCGGCCTCTGTATCCATTGAGGTATTTATTGCCATAAGCAATTGCACTCTGATGTTCCATGCCCAAATAAGGGGTTTCTATCAGTTTATATCCATCGCGGTAAAAGGGATAAGGGCCAAACCAGTTCTCAAAGACTGCAAACATAGGCTTTACATTCGCGCCGAATTGCTTTTTTGCTTTCTCAAGATTCTCCCTCAGAACATAATAATCAAGCGTTAAATCCCCCTTCTCTCCCTGGTATTTATCATCAAAATGGACATAATCGGCGACATTGAGACTTACATTGTAATTGTTGATCGGATATGAAACAAACCAGTTAAATTGGGTATAACCATCTCCAAGGTCTTTAGCAGAACGCAGCCGGCCATTGCTTACATTTATTAATCCTTTCGGGACTGCAATGCTGATGAGCATGCTGTCAACCTCATCCGACTGATGGTCTTTTGTAGGCCACCATGAACTTGCTCCAAAGCCCTGGCAGGAGACACTGACCCAGGGTTTGCCACTCTGGTCTGTAGAAAAGGTAAATCCCCCATCCCAGGGTGGATTTATCGCAATTGCTGGATTTCCATTATAAAACACCCTGAATTCCTCCTTGCTTCCTTTTTTTATGCTTTCCGGAAAATCGATGAAAACTGCGTTGAATTCTCTGCTAAATGGAATTTCTTTTTCCTTGTAAATCACTTTTTCGATGTTCAGATTGTCAAAAAGATCAAACTGAAGTCGCTTAAGATCCTGAACAGCAGTGAATTTGAAGAGATTTGATCCGCTGATCATCTTTTTATCGATATCGAGTTTGATATCCAGATGGTAGAAATTAATGTCGTATGAACTCCTCAGCGGACTTAGAGTCCCTCGAAGCGTATCTGCCCTAGTAAATGCATTGCTTTGTCCCTGACTGCTGTTAATGAAGATAGTCAGCGATAGAATCAGGAGAATCAGAGTCTTTAGTTTAAACATGCTGTTTATATTGAATGTAGCTTGAACTAATTGGTCAAAGAATATCAAATGTAATTAATTCCGTGGAGTAGGATTAATAGGATTAAAGGATTTTAGGATTTGATTGATTGTTTGATACATATTTGTTGGTATTGATTTATAATTCATATTAGTTTTCATTAAAGCAGCTTTCCAAATCCTATTAATCCTATCATCCTATCAATCCTATTTTATGATTAGCGTGATTCATACTTCATATTAGTTTTCGTTAAAGCAGCTTTCCAAATCCTATTAATCCTTTCATCCTATTAATCCTATTTTATGATTAGCGTGATTCATGCTTCATATTAGTTTTCGTTAAAGCAGCCTTCCTAATCCTACCAATCCTATAATCCTACTAATCCTATTTAAAGAGTAGAATGATTGTTTGATTCATATTTGATGATATTGATTTATAATTCGTTTTAGTTTTTCTTAAAGCAGCCTTCCTAATCCTAAAATCCTACGAATCCTATAATCCTATTAATCCTAATAATCCTAATATTTGTTAACTTTGATCGAAATTTAAAATTATCCAAAATGCAATTCGACGTTATAGTTATAGGTAGTGGTCCCGGTGGTTATGTTGCCGCCATTCGTTGTGCCCAGTTGGGCTTAAAAACAGCAGTTGTTGAAAAATACAGCACTTATGGTGGTACCTGCTTAAATGTGGGATGTATTCCATCCAAGGCTTTATTAGATTCATCAGAACACTACCATAATGCCCTTCATACATTCAAAGAACATGGTATCAATCTTAAGGACCTTAAGCCCGACCTGAAACAAATGGTTAAGCGTAAGAATGAGGTTGTTGCCCACACTACCGGTGGAATTGCATTTCTTTTTAAGAAAAATAAGATCACTGCATACCAGGGCATGGGATCAATGGTGGATAAGAACACAGTGAAAGTTAACAAGGCCGACGGAACATCTGAAACTATTACAGGTAAAAATGTGATCATCGCTACCGGCTCAAAGCCAACTCAGCTTCCTTTCCTGAAAACTGATGGTAAACGAATCATTACTTCAACCGAGGCATTGAATTTAACCGAAATTCCAAAGCATTTAATTCTGATTGGTGGCGGTGTTATCGGACTTGAGCTCGGCTCTGTTTATGCCCGTCTGGGATCGAAAGTTACAGTAGTAGAATTTATGGATTCTATTATTGGTACAATGGATAAGAGTCTGGGTAAAGAGCTGCAGAAAGTTCTGGCAAAACAGGGAATGGAATTCTTACTGAGCCATAAAGTTACCGGAGCAAGTGTAAAAGGTAATAAGGTAACTGTAACGGCTGATAATCCGAAGGGCGAAAAGATCAGTCTGGAAGGTGATTATTGCCTTGTTGCAGTAGGACGTGTCGCATACACTGAAAGTCTGGGCCTTGAGAATATTGGTATCACTTTGGATGAGCGTGGTAAAAAGATCCCGGTTAACGAACATCTTGAAACCTCGGTTCCCGGAGTTTATGCTATTGGTGATGTGATAAAAGGTGCTATGCTGGCTCATAAAGCCGAAGATGAAGGAACTTTTGTAGCTGAGGTTATTGCCGGACAAAAACCACATATCAATTATAATTTGATTCCCGGAGTAGTTTATACCTGGCCTGAAGTGGCGAGTGTGGGCTATACTGAAGAGCAATTGAAAGAAAGCGGTACCAAATACAAGAGCGGTTCATTTCCCTTCAAAGCCAGTGGACGTGCAAGGGCAAGTAATGATTCAGATGGATTTGTTAAAGTACTTGCGGATGCATCCACAGACGAAATCCTTGGAGTACACATGATCGGACCAAGAGCTGCTGATATGATTGCAGAAGCGGTGGTAGCGATGGAATTCAGAGCATCTGCAGAAGATATTGCAAGAATCTCACACGCACACCCAACCTATACCGAGGCATTTAAAGAGGCAAGTATGGCGGCTACTGAGAATAGAGCCATCCATATTTAAGCAGAAAGCTCAAAGCCCAAAGCTCAAAGCAAAAAGGATAGTGCTAAAAGCAGAAATTTTGTTCTTGATTACATAATTACTAACAACCAACAACTAACAACCAACCAACCAACTTGCAAATTGTCATCCATATTGCAATAATCCTTCTCACCATTGCAGCTATGGAGGCAGTTTCATGGTTTATTCATAAGTATCTGTTTCACGGTCCTTTATGGTTTATTCATAAAAGCCATCACACTGAGAGGCATGGCTGGTTTGAATTTAATGATGTGTTTAGTCTGCTGTTTGCCACCATATCCCTATATCTGATGTGGGAGGGCAGACTTGATTCAAGCTATAAGTTTTGGATAGGGCTTGGGATTTCGGTCTATGGAATGATTTATTTTATTTTTCACGACTGGTTTATTCATAATCGGTTTAAGAGTTTCAAATCGACAAACCCTTACCTTTTAGGAATCAGAAGGGCGCATAAGATCCATCACAAGTCAACAAAAAAGAATCCTTCCGAAGAGTTTGGTTTGCTGCTTGCATCCAAAAAGTATTTCAGTCATAAATAAATGTTATTTTCCTTAAATATTTATAAATGCAGGTAATCGAAAACTTCCCTCTTAAGAACCTGAATACCTTCGGTGTTGCAGCCAATGCAGCCTGGTATGTTGATATAAGGGATGAAAATGATTTGCAGTTATTGTTTGCACAGGATCGCTGGAAGAATTGCCCGCGTTTGGTTTTGGGAGGAGGCAGTAATATGTTGTTTACATCTGATTTTAAGGGCCTCATTGTTCATGTCAAAATTCAGGGCATCAGCTATGAAGTAAAGGGGGATGATGTTTTTGTAACCGCAGGCGGAGGTATTGTGTGGAATGATCTGGTAAATTATTGTGTAGAGAATGGGTTTGCCGGCATTGAAAATTTGAGCCTGATTCCCGGCTCTGTGGGTGCCGCTCCGGTACAGAACATCGGAGCTTATGGTGTTGAACTCCAGGATATTTTCCATTCATGCCGGGCTTTTGAGATAGCAAGTGGCAAGATCAGAGTGTTTGATAAGGAGGATTGCGGCTTTAGTTATCGTGATAGCGTATTTAAGTCGGCCCTGAAGGGACTTTACATCATTACTGAAGTAAGTTTTAAGCTATCAAAAATATTTAAGCCTGAGCTGACTTATGGTGCTATTGGCGATGAACTCCGGAAAAGGGGGATCAGCAATCCCGGTATAAAGGATCTTTCTACTGTCGTGTCTCATATCCGAGTAAGCAAATTACCTGACCCAGCGACCATTGGTAATGCCGGAAGCTTTTTCAAGAACCCTGTAATCCCCGAAGCTCAGTTTCTCAAATTAAAGACTGATTTTCCTGAGATTGTTCATTTTCCTGCCCATGCAGGCTATATTAAGATTTCTGCAGGATGGCTGATTGAGCATTGCGGATGGAAAGGCAAAGTTGTAGGCAATACCGGAACATGGAAGAATCAGGCCCTGGTATTAGTTAACCATGGCAATGCGAGCGGTAAGGAGATCTATCAATTTTCAGAATCAATTATTGAAAGCGTTCATGCCAAATTTGGTATTCTTCTGGAACGCGAGGTTAATATTATCTGATTTTTAAAAGCTAGTCGATCTTCGAAAAAAATCAATCTGGTTTAAGCCAATAGGTGGTTTTATGTAAAAATTTGGGACACATACGACCCCTTCAGGGTCGTGAACTTGCTTTTTTGGTATTTCTATGAACATACGACCACCTACGGGGTCGTCTAATCTGTTTATGCTACCTAAAATACGAGTTGCTGAATTGATGATTGTTCTTCCGGGGTGCATTTTTTCACTGACCCTGAAGGGGTCAAATGTTTATAGCATTGTATTAATACGGAAATCACGACCCTGAAGGGGTCGCATGTGATAACCAAACTATTATTTTATTAAATCCATTGGAACAAATACTCATCCCTAAATTCAATGTTAAAGCTATTGAGCAGAGAAATGTATTCCTCCTTAAATGTTATATTCCGATGGTGTTCTTTTTGAAGTTGAATGTAACCAATGACACTTTCCAATGATGAATGACTATAGGAAAATGCTCCAAATCCTTCCTGCCATTGAAATTTTGATTTGATAAAATCATTTTCGTTTACAAAATCCGTAGATGATTTTTTTACTTCCCGAACAAGATCAGATAGACAACATGAAGGTTTCATACCGATCAGAAAATGAATATGATCAGCCATGCCATTAATTTGAAGCATCTTTTGACCCTTATTCTGAATAATACCTGTAATGTATTTATATAATTCCTCTTCCCAGAAGGAACGAATTAAACATTCTCTGTTTCTGACAGCAAAAACTGTTTGAATATAGATTTGGGAAAATGTTCCTGGCATCGTCATTAATAAACCCTTTACAAAGTAGCAGTATATTTATGAGGATGAATTATTAATGAGTATCCGGTAACCTTAAAATAGTTAACGGTTAGATAATGAAAGAGGCGGTCTATTACAAACGAAGCACATCTGCCCGCCATGGATGGGAGGGAGATGAAATTTATGGTGTTTATATAAAAATAAGACCATCTTCAGGTTCGTAAATCAAACCCTTTTTACATTAAACTTTGATCAACCCACCACCTTATTTTTCAGAAAGCTCCTTCAAAGATTCCAGTCCGCTGGTGAATGGTTTATTCATCATCACGCCCATACCTAAACCCATCCAGCGGTCGGGTAAAGTTTTCGACTCACCGCTCAATGACCAGGTAACATTTATTCCATCCGGCTTCTTTTCAAAGCTGAAATTAGAAGTGGCTGAATTTTCATAAGGCTGACGAAATTTAAGCTCATAATCCAGCGAAGTATAGGGATTTACTTTAACCAGTTCCATACTTCCTGTTCCGAGTTCTTCACCCTCCCATTCCCATATATTGCCTGGTTCTGCACTGGTACCACTAATTTTTACCTTTGCAGTAGGTTCCATTTTAAGCCATGGATTCCATTTATGGAAATTGTTCATATCTGCAACATTCATGTAGACTACACTGTCTGCTGCCTTGATTAAAATGGATCTCTGGAAAGAATATGATTTTGGAAGCAACTGTCCACCAATAAAATAAATGGCAGCTAGTACAATCACAATAATTCCAACAATTCGCAATGCTTTCATAATTAATGCGTTAGGTAGTATTAAGTTAAAGAATTTTGGACTTATTTTAATGTTTTTTCTCTTTTTTTTCACTTAGCAGGATGTGGCCTTCGTTTAAACAGAATTATATCTCATCCGCAATCATTTTTCTTAATTTTGAAAACAATATTATAGCAGATGAAATTCAGGTTCTTAGTACTCATATTTATATTCTTATCAGTTCATTCATATGCAGAATCTATTGTAAGTGATGAATTCAGAAATATCAAGGTAGCGGTTCACCGGGCAATTGAAAGTCCGGCTGTAACCGATTCATTGTATCTTGCACTTAAGTCCGGGAATACTGATAACCCACTCATTGTTGCTTATATCGGCACACTGGAGGCTTTGAAAGCCAAGCATAGCTGGAATCCATACAATAAGATCAGGTATGTTTCCCTTTCACAGAAGACAATGAAAATGGCTGTCGAGCGGGATCCCAATAATCTGGAGATCCGTTTTATGCGATTTACCATACAGCATTATACTCCTTCTTTTTTGGGTTTCAGCAAGGATCTTGATGAAGACCGCAAAGCCATTGTCAGGCAATTCAAAAACAGGAAGTTTGGGCTTGCTGATCCTCCCCTGATCAGAAACATAGCCTTATTTATGATCGAATCTGACAGATGTCTGAAGGAAGAATTGATTGTATTCAAAAAGTATATCTGATATTTGTGTATGGAGAACACTTATCTGCTGATCAATTTTCTGACTGTATTGTTTCCGGTCATTCTTTCATTTGATAAGCGGGTTAGATTTTATCAGAGTTGGAAGTATATTTTCCCCGGACTCTTTATCAGCGGTTTGCTTTTCCTGTTTTGGGATTACCTGTTTACGATTTACGGGGTATGGTCTTTCAATCCTGATTACATTAGAGGCATCTATTTTCTGAATTTACCACTTGAGGAAATTCTCTTTTTTGTGACCGTTCCCTTTGCCTGTATTTTTATCTACGAATGCCTTAATTACTATATAAAAAGGGATCTTTTAGCATCTGTTTCAATTTATATTACTTATGTGCTGATTGGTTTATGTACAGTTTTGTTGGTGCTGTATTACGATAAGGTTTATTCGTTGATCACCTTTGGCCTGCTGCTTGTAATTTTGCTGCTAGCCCAATTTGTCTTCAAATTGAAGTTTTTAAGCAGGTTCTATCTGGCATATCTGGTTTCTCTGATCCCATTTTATATTGTTAACGGTTTGCTGACTTCCATTCCGGTGGTCATCTATAATAATGATGAGAATATGGCATTCAGGGTGGGGACCATCCCATTTGAGGATCATTTTTATTCCATGGCGATG